>JAUNBY010000400.1 GCA_030526935.1 Clostridia bacterium | reverse complement strand
TAATCAGCGGGTTTGCGGCCGAGTGTTGGTTTGGCCGTTCCCCATGCGCCGCCCGTTGTCGGCCGCAAGCCGCGCGAAGCGCCGTGACGGAAGTGTTAACTTGCTTAATTAAGTTGATGACATTGCCCCGCAACGGCTCCTCGACTTATACTTTACGATTCTTCTTCCTCTTCCTCTTCCTCCATCTGCTCCATTTCCTGTTCTTCCGCGGCTTCGCGCGCGGCGCGCCTTTTTTCAACCCTGGCGCATATGAATATGCTTACCTCGTATAAAAGTATCATCGGCAGCGCTATCATAACCTGGGATACCACGTCGGGCGGGGTTATAATCGCCGCGACTATGAAGATTACGAGTATGGCGTATTTGCGCACCCTGCGCATGGCGCTGGTCTTGAGTATGCCTATGCTGGAGAGGAGGAAAGCCAGTATTGGCATTTCAAATGTCACGCCAAATACCGCGACCATTCTTGTGACAAAGTTGAGATAGTTCTCGACGGATATACTCGATTCGATGTAGGACGACGTGTTGAACGCCACGAGAAACTGCACCATGAACGGCAGCGCTACCGTATAGGCGAACACCGCTCCAATGAGGAAAAACAGGAAGCCCACCACCAGCGCGACGCGCCCGTTGCGGGACTCCTTCTCGTCAAGCGCGGGCGATACGAAAAGCCACAGTTCATAGAGTATCACAGGCGCCGTAATCATAAGCGCCGCGATCAGGGAGAGCTTGAAATAGGACGTGAGCAATTCCGACGGGGCGAGGTATACGAAATTAAAGCCCGAGTCGAGCCCCATATTCAGCACGTAATCCGCTATCTCCCGAATGAACGCGAAGCAGCATATGAACGACGCGAACAGTACGACCACCGCGACCGCGATCCTGCGGCGCAATTCGGAAAGATGACCGGTTATGGACATGGAGTCGTCGCCGGTCGCCTTCGTCTTTTTAGCTTGACCAAATATCTTCACGCGAACACCGTCCGTTCAACGTTACTTGTCTTCGGCTTCTTCAACGGGCTGTTTCTTCGCCTGCGCGGGCTTTGCGGACAGGTCTTCCTCGTCCTCTTCCGCGTCGTCGTCTTCGCGGATGCCCTTTTTGAACATGCCTATGGTCTTTCCTATAGAACGACCGAGTTTGGGCAGCGCCTTGGGTCCGAATATCACCAGCGCAATCGCCAGGACTATCAAAAGTTCCGTCATACCAATCTTATGCATATCGCACCTCCAAATAATATTTCCCTCGTTTAACTACATTGCCGCCGCGCCCGACGACGCGTCGGTCTTTTCGGGCTTGACGTCTTCTTCGGCCGCGGTTTCCGCGGTCGTTTGCGGAGCACTCTCATCCTGCGCATCGGCTTTTTGAGCCTCAACCTTCGCGCCGGCCGCTTTCGCCGCGCCCTGTTTGGCTTTGGCGGCCTTGCCCTTTGCGGGCTTGTCGTCCATTATATCGCTTCCGGCGGTGCGTATGGTATCGGTCACGTCCTTGCGCACCTTGTCAACTTCGCTGGAAATGTCCTTGAATTCCTCGCTGCTTTCCTTCAGCTCGTCCGTCACGTCGTTCATATAGCGCTTAAAACCGGCTATGGCCTTGCCGACCGATTTGGCGAGCTTGGGCAGGCGCTCCGGCCCGACTATGAAAAGCGCTATCAGTAATATGACGATTATCTCGCCGGTACCGATTTTAGTTAGCACGCAATACCCCCTTTGCGTTGTAATAAATTACATAACGAATTCCTTGATAAACGCAGTATAGCACACATAACGGACAAAAGCAAGGGGGTCGGGGACGAAAAAACGAAAAACTATTTTGTAATTTTTTACTACGAATTGCCGGTATTCTTCTCATAATCCATAAAAACCTTCGGCTTATGCGGCGGGACGCCCGGCAAAATAATTGTGTTGTAAAACAAACCGAATTTTGATATAATGGCGACGACTGCGACAGACATGCCGGCGCGTCCATTTGGCGCGCGACTGGCGGGGAGGAATTATGAGAAAAGTCACACTCGGCGTCATACAAATGCGCTGCCGCGAGAAGGTGGAGGATAACGCGAATCGCGCGGAGCTTCTCATCACAGAGGCGGTAAGGCGCGGCGCTAATATAGTTTTATTGCCGGAGCTGTTTGAAAGGCCGTATTTTTGCCAGGAAAGGCGATACGAGTACTACGCCCGCGCCGTTCCGGTAGCGGAAAATGCGACGGTAAAGCGAATGGCCTCTATCGCGCGGGAACATGGCGTAGTCATACCCGTGAGCGTTTTCGAGCGCGACGGAAACCGCCTTTTCAACACCGTCGCAATGCTCGACGCCGACGGGCGCAATCTGGGCGTATACCGCAAAACCCACATTCCCGACGACCACTATTATCAGGAAAAATTCTATTTCGCGCCCGGGGATACGGGCTTTCGCGCGTTTGAGACGGCATATGGCGTCATAGGGACGGGCATCTGCTGGGATCAGTGGTTTCCGGAGGCGGCGAGAGCCATGGCGCTTCTCTCGGCCGAAATGCTCCTGTATCCGACCGCCATAGGCACAGAACCCATACTCGAAACCGACAGCATGCCCCACTGGCGCAGATGTATGCAGGGACACGCCGCCGCCAACCTCATGCCCGTCGCCGCCGCCAATCGCGTGGGGCTTGAGGATGTTTCCCCGTGTAAGGAAAACGCGGGGCAGTCTTCGTCCCTCGTCTTTTACGGCTCGTCGTTCATAACGGACGCGACGGGAGAGTTAATCTCAAGCGCCGGACGCGACGAGGAAGCCGTTCTCACGGCGGAATTCGACCTGGATAAAATCGCG
>JAUNBY010000399.1 GCA_030526935.1 Clostridia bacterium | reverse complement strand
GGTTTGCGGCCGACCGTCGGTTTGGCCGTTCCCCATGCGCCGCCCGCTGTCGGCCGCAAGCCATGCAATTGACATACGGGCGGGCGCGCAATGCGACGCCCCTACGCAAACCCTGCTTATATTGCGCGGGTTGCGCGTATTCGCGAGCCACCTCTCCCGGGGGAACCTCTCCGCCCGCTGCGGCGGGCGCCTCTCCTTGGCGCTTCGCGCGGCTTGCAGCCAGGAGAGGCAAGAAAGAACGGTATGCCAAAAGCCCATTCCTTAAATTAAGCCGCGACATATGGCTATGCCAGGCTGTAAATGAAAAGCGGGGCTGTAGCAAAACAAAAGCTACAGCCCCTTATTAATGCAATCCCTATTGAGCTTCGTACACGGCGGTTATGGATGCTCTGACTTCGAGAGAGCCTACGGCCAGTTCGGTCTCGCCGCTTGCGGCGTCGGCGGTGGCCTCGTAGTAGTAATCTCCGCCTCCCCAGTTGTCGCCCTCCGCGAGAGAGGTGAGGGAAACTATGGTCATGCCCTCGGCGGCGGCTATGATCTCGGCGCGCTTGCGGGCGTCCTGAACGGCCAGCGCCATCGCCTCATCGTAGGCTTCGCGCTGTCCGGAGCTTGAGAAGGACAGGCTGTTAAGCTCGTCCGCGCCGTTGGACAGCGCCGCGTCTATGACGTTTCCTACGATCGATATGTCGGATACGGTAACGCGCATCTGTCGGGTTACGTTGTAGCCGGAATTGAGTCCGGTATCATAGTCGTAATTGCTGTAGATATATACATCCTCGGCGACTATGCCGTCGGGCGATATGTTCATTTCAGCCAGCGCCGCGCGAATCTGCTCGACGCGCAGGTTGACATTCGCCATCGCCTGCGTGACGTCCGCCTCAAATGACCTTACCCCCAGTGACAGTTGAGCTATGTCCGGTTCGAGCGCGACGCTCGCGGCTCCCGTCGTCTCGATGGACGCCGCCGAAGCGATGCCCATGAGCATGAATATTAACAGCGCCAAAGAAATAAGTCTCTTCATTTTGTCCCTTCTTTCCTCCTGTTCGGAGCGTTTATTCTCGCGATTTTCGCGCGACTGTCCGCGCGTCGCGATCACCGCATTGCGTCGGCCGCATTGCGCTCATCGAGACGCGGGTATTTACGATTGTCATGAACGAATGATATCTTGAAATATGCTTTAGAGCCGTCAGTTTGCGAAGGGGAAATGCGCGATTCTTTGTATGGTTCATTCCGCGCGGCAGTTCACGAAGCGCGATGAGCCGCGTGAACTGCCGGCTTGTTAATGGCCGATGGCCGGCATATCTCACTGGCGCCTTCTCTTCCTTCTCGCGATGGAAACGATGACGATGACTATCGCCGCCAGCGGTATGAGAACCGCGAGCGCGGGGGCTATGGCGGCCAGACCCACGACGCAGGTCTGCCACAGGTCGTTGAGCCAGTTGACGGAAGCATAGAACGCGGTCGTCATGCGCTCCTGAAGCGGCTGCGTCGATGAGACGACGCGGTTGCGCGGGGCGACCTCCGTTACGGTTATGCCCACGGTAGAATAGCTCACCTGGCTGTTCCACGAATTTATGGTTCCTTCGAGCGAGTCGATGGAATACTGAACGTCGGCGATCTTTTCCTCGAGCATGAGAAGCTGTTCAAGGTCGGCGGCGGTACTGACGAGTTCGTTAAGGCGGTTGAGCTGATTTCTGTAGCTCGTCAGCCGCGACTGCGTATCGTAATAGCTTTCCGATATGTCCTCGGCGGTTATTCGGCTGAATACTACGTCGCCCACGGCGTCCACGCCCAATAAGAACGCGTCCAGGTCTACCGACGGAATCCTGGCCGTCATGCGCGCCACGCGCCCGGAGGACGCGTCCTGCGCTATCTCCTGGCCTTCGACGCTCGATTGTTCGAAATAGCCCTCGTATTCCTCGACGAGGTCGTTTATGCTCCTCGCGCACTGGTCGAAATTAGAGGTCTCAAGCCTTCTCGTGGCGTTTCGTATTATGACGCTCGACTGGCCGCCCGTCGCGGCTTCCTGCGAAATATCCATGTCGCTTTCGACGCTTAGCGTTTCTTCGTATTCTCCGTCGGACTGTATAATCGTCCCGGCCGTGAACATATTTGCCGTCGGCGCGAGCGCGCGGTAGCCAAGGTCGCGTCCTTCGTATTCATAATCGTCGTATGAATATTCCACGGCAGGCGCGCTATCGCTCATCACGGCGGTCGGGGCTATCTGAACGCCTCTGCCGAAGACGTTTATACCGGCTATTACCACCGCCGCGGCCGCTACCGCTCCCGCGGCTCGCGAAATATGTTTAAGCGTCCTCCGCCTAGAGACGTGTACGGCCTCTTTTCTTACGGCCCTTCTCCAAGCGGCCTGACAATCGAGTGGAATCGCGGTTTCGCTGTCGAGTCCGGCAAGTTCCTTGAGCATATGGGTCGTTTCGTTTAAAACAGCGCGGCAGCTTTCGCATCCGTCCGCGTGTTCACGCATGGCGTTTGACGTTTCCGCGTCGAGTTCCGCGTCGATATAATCGTCGATGTTTTCAATAAAGAGCGAGCAGCTCATTTCTTTTTCGGCCTTCACGCCTCTCACCTCCCCTCGTTTTCTGATAATTAGACTGAATACTTCTCAAAAAGTTCCGTTTCCTGGCGTATTATCTCGCGCAGTTTTTCGCGACCCCGGCTTATGCGCGATTTTATGGTTCCGACGTTTGCCTTGAGTATGGCGGCGATCTGGTCGTAGCTGAAGCCCTGAATATCCCTGAGTATTATGGCCGCGCGCATGTCCTCCGGAAGCGACTTTAT
>JAUNBY010000029.1:13873-16594 GCA_030526935.1 Clostridia bacterium | reverse complement strand
CCATAAACTCAAAATATGTCAATACATTTTGATATTATGGGCATAAGTGCATCGGCAAACGGTTATCATTCACTAACAATTAATATTTACGACACGATATTAACATATCCGTAGTTTGGGAAAACCGCGCCGGCGGTTCGCGGATTGCGGCAAATTCACGCGGCATAACGAAATACGCGTGCAGGGAGCGCAATGCGCTCCCTGCTGTTTGTCAGCGCGCGTCAGTAGCAGATTAGCGCGACAACCATCGCCGCGAACCGCGCCGGCGCGTTTTGACAGCCGCTGCCCGCTGATATTGAAGAAGGTTATGCGGCTTTTTCTATGGGCGGATTGCGTTCGCCATAATTGGCAAAGCGTAGGACAGAAACGACTTGTACGCTTCGCAAAAATAGTTCTTGCCGATTTCGCTCGTCAGATTCTCCTGGCGGTGTCTTCGGCAGCCGCCGCGACAACTCGAGCGGACGGAACAGCTTGCGCAATCTTCGTGAGGCTTAAGCGAGGCGTTTATAAACTCCATGCGCCTCGGGTTGTTTTCGAGCTGTTCAAAAGAATCGGAGTTCAGATTGCCTATGAGCCAATCGTCCAGCATATAAAAATCGCAGGGATATACGCTTCCGTCGGATTCCACGACGTATTGCGAAAGGCAGTGCCCGCACATATCGCAGCTTTCAGGCTCGTGACCCTGAAGCATTCCGGCCAGATTTTCAAAATACCGTATATATACGTATTTGCCTTTTTTTCTGTCCGCAACCCACATGTCGAAAAGCGAACGAAGAAATTTGCCATACTCGGCGGGGGTCAGCGAGTAGGGCATACTACCCCTCTGCTGCGTGAACGGATCGAGACAGGGTATATACTGCTGATACGCAAAGCCGTTCTTTGTAAGAAAAGAATATACCTTTTGTATGTGCCGGGCGGTTTGCTTTGTGACGACGGTGAGTATATTAAAATCGACATTATCGGCTCTCAGCGCTTCAGCCGCGCGCATAACCCTCGCGAAGACGCTTACGCCGCCCGCGTCCAGGCGGTTATAATCGTTTATATCCCTTGGCCCGTCGAGGGACAGTCCGATGAGGAAGTTGCGCTTCTTGAAAAATTTCGCCCATTCCCCGTCGATGACCAGGCCGTTCGTCTGCAGCGCGTAGGACAGTTTGACGCCGTTGACATTGTATTTATCGCATAGTTCGGCAAAGCGCGCGAAGTAGTCAAGACCCGCGAGAGTAGGCTCCCCGCCCTGAAAACCGAAATCACATGTATGCGTCGCGTAACTCAACGCCTTTTTGATTATGTTTTCCGTTGTAGCGTCGTCCATTACGCCGCGCACGGCGACGGAGCGGTTGTGCATTTCATCGGCGTAAAAGCAATAATTACATCGCATATTGCAGCTTCCCGACGCGGGTTTAATCAAAACGCTTACTGGAGGCATATGTTTATTCTCCTGGCGGGAGCCGGAAAGCAATTCCCGGCTCCCGCGAATATTTGTCAATCGAGATAGGCTTCAAGTCCCAGGCGAACGTATTGTTCGGCGGGCGAGTCGTTGAGCTTCATAAGGCGCACCATTTCGCGGCAAAGCTCGTCTTCCAGCGCCGGGTCGTCGATGGGATGAAGCTGATGCGGATCCTTTTCCATGTCGAAAATCGCGGTGTCCACCAGCGCGAAGGGGTTTATGACCTGACCTTTCTGCGGCTCGTAGCGCGATGGGCAGGGTATCTTCAGCGTGCGTATGCCCTTTGTAAACGTAAACGGCTCGGCGAGAGTCGCGGGCATTTCCTCCAATTGGTCGAGCTGATATCTGCGCTCCATGCGCGTAGGCATGAGCGTGTAGTTGAATTTGGGCTGGTTATCGGGATTCGCGGGGCCGCGCATGTAGACGTATTTCCCTTTTACGAGGTTTACGTGCGCGCCGTGCATGCCGAACAATATGGCCTCGTGTTCCGATTTGTCCTCGCGGATGATGCCGTCGAGCGGCGCGCCCTGCATATCGGAGGGGAGGGGAAGCCCGAAAAAGTTCAATATATGGGCGGGTATGTCTATGGTCGTGGCAAGTCCTTCGCGGCGCTCGCCCTTTACGCCGTAGCGCGGATCCCAGATAAAGAACGGCGCGTGGGCGATTTCCTCGTAATAGGGGACGTGTACCTTGGCCCAGTTTTCGTGTTCGCCCAGGAGGAAGCCGTGGTCGGTGTTGACTATCAAAAGCGTGTCCTTCCACATGTCCATTTCATCCATTTTATCGAGCACTCTGCCAAGGTTATAATCGCAAAACGCCATCAGAGCCGCGTATTCGCGCCTGCACTGCTCAACCTGTTCGGGTGTTTCGGTTACGGCGGCGTAGTCGGGCCAGTCGAAGTGCGGCCCGTCGTAATTATCGTCGCGGAACATCTCCCTGAACTCGGGCGGGGCGTAGAATGGCTCGTGGGGATCGAAGCATTCGATTTGCAAAAACCAGTTGTCCTCGTCTTTATTCACATCCATAAACTCAAGGCCGGAGGACACGCATTTCTCCTGCGGGAAGTCCTTTTTGACCTTTATATACTTGCGGTTTATATAGTCGGGGCGCAAAAGATAGCAATTTCTGCCTATTCTGTCGCCGTAATCGGGTTCGGCCACCTCCGCCTTCCACGGGTCGCCCTCCTGACCCCTGTAATAATCCCAGGACGAATAGCGCGTGTGATAGGTGCAGCCGCCGTCCTCCCAGTAGTGCTGGTGGTCGGATATCATATG
>JAUNBY010000029.1:0-13863 GCA_030526935.1 Clostridia bacterium | reverse complement strand
GGAGTATATGCCGTTCTCCTTCAGTATCTCGGGCATGGAATCGTCCCACGGCTCTATTGGCCCCCAGCTGCGGTGAAGGAAGTTCCACCTGCCGGTATGAAGCTCTCTGCGGGCGGGCATACAGGGCATGGAGCCTACGTAAAAGCGGTCGAAGGTCACGGTCTTTTCGGCCAGCCTCTTGAAATTCGGGGTTTGATACTTGTCGCAACCGTAAGCGGAAAGCATGTGTCGGTTGAGCGAGTCGAACATGAGCATTATGGCTTTCATAGCAAATCCTCCGTTATACAGTAGATTACCACCACTTGATGGCTTCGGTAATGTGCTTTCGAATCTTTATGAATTCGGGGGACGTTACGTCGCGCGGCCTCGGCAGGTCTATCGCGACGTCCTCTTTTATCGTGGCGGGCTTGTTTGTCAGAACGAGTATCCTTTGCGCCAGGTACACGGCCTCCTCCACGTTGTGGGTTATGAAGATGACGGTCGAGTCAAATTCCTTCCACAGTTTGAGCACCTGATCCTCCAGGTAGAAGCGCATCTTTATATCCATCTGTCCGTAAGGTTCGTCCATCAGCAGCAGATCCGGATAGGTGCTGAACGCGCGGCCGATTATTATGCGCTGTTCCGCGCTGACCGATAATTCGTGAGGATAGTTTTTCTCAAATTCGTTGAGTCCCAGAAGCGTCATTATGCGCTCGACGCGCTTTTCACGTTCCTTCGCGGGTATTTTCTTGACCTTCATTCCATATTCAAGGTTTTGCCTCACGTTGAGCCACGGCATGGCCGAAGGCTCCTGAAAGGCGAAGGATATATTGTGTTTGCTCGGATCGGCCGGTTCGCCGTCGATGTAAAGCTCTCCGTTCGTGGGAAGTATAAGACGCGTGAGTAGATTGAGAAACGTCGTCTTCCCGCAGCCGGTCGGCCCTACGACGCAGACAAACTCGCCCTTGGCGACGTTGAAGCTTATGCGGTCGAGCACGAGCAGATCGCCGAATTGCTTTGTAAGGTTTACGACCTTGATTTTATCCTGGCTCATTTCTTACCTCCAGTGTTAAGCGTCGTCTAAAGGGCGAGATCGGTATTGTCCGAAATGGTCCTGCGAATCCGCAGAAATTTCTCGGAGGTTTCGTCGCGCGGCTTGGGTATGTCGATTTCGTATATATCCTTTACGGTTGCGGGATACTTGGTAAACAGTATTATCCTGTCGCCCACTATTACGGCTTCCTCGATATTGTTCGTGACAAAGAGTATCGTGCGCTTATCCTCGCGGGTGATGCGGATTATCTCGTTTTGCATATTATAGCGAGTCTGCGCGTCGAGCTGGCCAAACGGCTCGTCCATTATAAGTATCTTGGCGTCGTTGGCGTATGCCCGGGCGATCCCCACGCGCTGTTTCATTCCGCCCGAAAGCTGATGGGGATAGGCATCCTCAAAGCCGTCGAGTCCGACGAGATTGATATAGCGCCTGGCGGCGCTTTCGCGCTCCTTCGGGGAGACGCCCCTCATGCGCATTCCGAACTCCACGTTTTGCCTCACAGTGAGCCACGGCATAAGCCCCAGCTTTTGAAACACCATGCCCATCGCGGCGTTGGGGCCTGTAACCTCCGTGCCGTCGAGCTGTATGGAACCCGAGTCCTTTTCCATAAGACCCGTAATCATGTTCAGCAATACGCTCTTTCCGCAGCGTCCCGGCCCGAGAAGGACGAGAAACTCGTTGTTGTACACGTCGAACGACACGTCGTTTACCGCGAGGCTGTCGCCCTTTTTCTTGTCGTGAAAGGATTTTGAGACGTTTCTAAGCCTCAGTCTGACGTCTTTAGACTCGTGTTCCACGGGCAAACCTTCCTCTCGATAAAATTAGTCAATACCGCGAGAAGCGCGCCGAGTATGCCTATCATGGTCATTCCCGTCATTATGAGCGATATGTCGAAGACGCTCATTCCGCGGTTGATCAAAAATCCCAGTCCGCTGTCCGCTCCGAGCATTTCCGCCGCGAGCACGACCATCCAGGCTATGCTCGTCGCTCCGCGAATGCCCGCGAATATGGCCGGGAGCGCCGCCGGCACGACTATATGCGTCAAAAGCTGGGAGCCTTTGGTGCAGTTGAACATCTTGCCCACGTTGAGGTACAGCGGGGATACGAGCCTTACGCCCGTATAGGAGTTTACGACGATGGGCATAAGTGAACCCATAAACACCATGACTATCTTGGGCGTCTCAGCTATGCCCATCCACATCACGAACAGGGGAATCCACGCGAGGGCGGGAATGGGGCGGATCAATTCGAAAATCGTCCCCAGCGTTCCGCGCACGTAAGGATTCCATCCTATCAGTATTCCGAGAGGCACCCCGACGATTATGGCCAGCGCAAGGGCTATGAGTATGCGGCGGATGCTCGCGAACATATGGCCCCACAGGTACTGCCCGCTTATCGGCCTTTGGCAAAGCGCTATACAGCGCTCTACGACATCTATCGGAGAGGCTACAAGCCGGGGTTTCGCGTTGTGCATGAGCATCCATATCAGCACAAATATGCCTATGGATATCACGGGAGCCACGGCGTATAATACCCGGGCGAACCTGTCCTTTCCGGTCAACGCGTCTTTCATTACAGCACTGTCCTTCCTTTAACCAGTTTGCGTTCGATAACTCCAAAAAGCGATGTGAATATATATCCAAGAAGGCCGATGATTATCATGCCGAGTATAACTATGTCGATGCGCGCGAAGTTCCTGGCCATATTTATCATATAGCCAAGCCCCGACGAGGCGGCGAGAAGCTCAGCGGCCACTAGCGTTCCCCAAGATGAGCCCAGCGCCAGGCGAATCCCCGCGAATACCATGGGAACCGCGGAGGGTATGCCGACGTGGATAAATGTGTAGAAATTGCTGGCGCCGAATGTCTTTGAGACGTTTATATATACGCGGTTTGTAAGGCGTATACCCGTGAAGGAATTGATAACGCAGGGTATGAAGGCGGCGAGGAAAATAATCATCGCCTTGGCGCTCGTTCCGAGTCCCATCCAGATTATCATAAGAGGAATCCACGCCACGGGCGGTATTGGGCGTATGATTTCAAAAATGGGGTGAACGAAGCGGTCGAACATCGAGTACCATCCCATAAACAGACCCAGCGGTACGCCTACCACTATGGCGATGAGAAGGCCCGTCATGGCGACCTGAAGGCTCGAAAGTATGTTCGTGCCGAGCGTGGAACCGTCCGGGCCGGTATTGCCAAGCTTATATATAAAGCCGTTCCACACTTCCAGGGGCGAGGCCAGTTTTGTGCTGTTGACCACGCCCGCGTCCACGATTATCTGCCAGATTATCAGAAACACCGCGACCGTAAGTATCGGAAGCAACCTGATAAACACCCTGTTGCCCGTCTTGCGGGCGCTTTTCGCGGTGGTTTGAGACATCGACTCATCCTCCTTAAAACATCCGGGAGCGCGGACGCGATGCGCCAGGCTCCCGGATGTTTGTGTCTTTGGCGCGCTACCCGTCGCGGCTGAGGGCAACTGACGAAAATAAGGGGAACGGGTTTGCGGGACATTTTTTCATCGCCATACCTGAAGCCGCGCGCAATGGCGCCGCGTCAAGGCCCTCTGGCAAAGGGCGGAAAAGATCCGCAAAGCCATCCCCTTATTTTTGAAGTCGCTCTAGCCCAGCATGGACAGCGCGTATTCTATATACTCGCTCGTATAGTTGGATTCGTCGAACAGCTTCGCGTAGTCGTCCTCGGTGTAATTGCCGTTGCTTACGAAGTAATCCATGGGCGCTTCGAGCATGGAGGCCGCCGTGAGCATGCCGCTTTCGTCGCGGTCGGTGAACATGGCGAGGTTTTCTTCCAGCGTAAAGGGCGAAGCGTCGTGCAGGTAGTTGTCTATAACGTCGTAAGTGCATACGACGCCTTCGTTCTCGCACCACTCGTACATATAATCGATGGCGCTAAGGAGGTTTTCCTCGGAGGCCTGTATCCAGCGAATGACCGCCTGTTCGCAGGCGAACCAGCGCTTGATGGCTTCGACCTTCTCGGGGTTTTCGAGCGCGGCGCGGCTGACCGTGGTGGCGGCGGGGAGATATATTCCGCCGGTTACGCCGTTTATCGCCTCGACATATCCGTCGTGCATGAAGCTGTCGTAGGCTGTCATGTTCCAAAGTCCCCACGCGTCGCCCTGTTCGGAGGCGAGTATGGTGAAGATGTTCGGGGCTTCGGTGTAGACGGTGTTCATCTGGTCGAGCGTGAGATCGAGCTTGCCCATGGCGGTTCCGAGCAGATACTGAAGCGTCGTTCCGGCGGGAAGGTAGACCTGAGCGGTCTCCCACGACGCCTTGTCGCCGTAGAAGCCGAACTCGTTCACGCCGGCCTGGGCGATGGCGCTGTCGGCCTTGACGTAGTATTTCTGCACGATCGCCTCGTTCATTCTCATGGCGAGGAGCACCGTAGAATTCTGAACGGAGCCGAGCAGTATTCCGCCTATGCCGTATCCGCCGCAGTCTATGGCGCCGGAGGTCATGGCCTCAACCATGAGCGGGCCGCTGGAGGTCGGTATAAGCGTCGCGTCGATGCCGACCATGTCCAATCCGCCGAGCTTGTAGGCCAGATAGGTGTAAAAGTTGTGGTAGATTCCCGGGTCGGTTCCGATATTCAGGCTGACGCGATTCTCAAGAGGCTCTATCTTGGAAAAGTAGCTCATGATATCGCTGGTGTCAAACTCCTCCGCCATCGCGGGAATACACGCCATTGATAAGGCCAATATCGTGAGTAACGCGAGGATCTTTTTCATGTGGGTACACTCCTTCGTTCTTTTTGCCCATCTAAAATCAGGTAATAATTTTAGATGGACTATTGTGACAAGTATAATACCTGCCGCCCATCCTGTCAATAGAAAATGAAAAAATAGCAATTAGCAAAATTATGTGGCATTTTTATAGGATATATGTCTGTTTATATTAAATATATAGTAAATTATGCGCCGATGATAAACGCGGGTTGCTTTTTGCGCGGATTGCTGTTATAATGGATGGACGATGATACTAATAATATTAGATGTATGCGCGGCGGCTTTTTGACTGATGCTTATATACGAAGGCGTTCGCGCGAAAGGTTGGAAACGCGTATGGCAAAAAGCCCGTCAGCGAGGGTGACTACGGCGGATATAGCCCGCGAGGTCGGAGTTTCGCAGACGACGGTTTCATTGGTGTTAAACAGAAAGAACCGCGTCGGCATATCGAAGGCGACGTCCGACAGCATATTAAAAGCCGCGATAAAGCTCGGCTATCTGCAGCCGGGCGCGAATTCCGCGCTATCCTGCGATAACCGCCGCGACGTCGCCGTAATAGTCCCGGACATAATCAACCCGAGTTTTACGCGTTTTCTGGCGCAGGTTTCGGATTATGCCTATCAAAATCAGGTGGGGCTGTTTTTATGCAACGTCAACCGCAGTCCCGACATCGAACGCGGGTTCATCTCGCAGATGATCGACCGCGATATAAACGGCATACTGTATATTTTCACGCCGACCTGCACGGATCTTCTCGATAAGATAAAGAGCAAAATACCGATAGTAATAGTGGGCGATTCCACGCAGTCGGATGCCTATGCCAACATCGCGACTGACAATTACATGGGCGCGCAGCTTTTAGCGGAGCACCTTTTCAACCTTGGCCACAGGAGCGTCGCCTATATAACGCCGCCGATAAACGCCGTAAGCGTCCTTCGCGAGCGGCGTATGCTGGGGCTTAAGGATTATTTTTCGCGGAGAGGATGCGCGGACAGCTTCTACGTTTTGGAGCAGACCAGCGCCATACCACCCTCCTCCACAACCGCTTTGGAGGTTACTATAGGTCAAACCAACTGCCTGAAGGCCCTGGACGAGCATCCCGACGTCACCGCCATAGTGACGCAGGGCGACCTCATCGCCATAGGCGTCTATCAGGCGCTCGCAAACCTGGGCAAAAGGATACCGGAGGATATATCCGTAGCCTCGTTCGACGATATAGAATACGGCAGGTACATCACTCCCCCGCTAACTTCTATCGACACCAAGCTGAACCTTCGCTGCAAGCACGCCTTTGATTATCTGCTTCAGCTCATAGTCGAGGGCGTCGGCGATTTGTCCGATACGCTTTACGTATCCTATAAAAGCAGCCTCGTCCAGCGAGGCTCCACCGCGCAGGCGCCGCGCGTCGCAAGCGCATGAAGAAAAAGGCGGCGACGATTCGCGAGGTTTCAAGGCTGTCCGGGGTAAGTACCGCGACAGTTTCCCGGGTGGTAAATAACGTTGGCAACGTAAGCGAAAAGACCTCGAGGAAGGTTTTGAACGCCATAGATATTCTGTCCTACAGGATTAATCCGCTGGCGAGCGGCCTCAAGCGCGGCAAAGTGAGGACCATTGGAGTTATTCTGGCGAGAATGGATACGCATTATCACGCGCAGGTTTTAAAGGGCATAGAGGACGCGCTCAGTCCCGAAGGATACGCCATAATGTTCGCGACGACCGACAACGACGCGAATAAAGAGGTTTTTACGATATCGAATATGCTCTCTTTCAACGTTGACGCGCTTATAGTAGCCACATCGCAAACCGAGGGCGACTGCTTCGAGCGCATAAATGACGAAAACTGCCCCGTCGTCCTTATTGACCGGCGCGTTCCGGTTTCAAACGTCGATATTATATCGGAAGAAAACCGCGTCTCGTCCATGAGACTTACAAAAACGCTCACCGACGCCGGACATAGAAAAATCGCCGTATTCGCGGGCGACAAGCGGCTTAATCTGATTAAGGAAAGAATAGAGGGCTTTATAGACGCCATGGCGTCCGTCGGCGCCGAATATTCCGGGGAAATGACAGTATACTGCCAAAATAGCGCTCACGCGGCTCAAACGGCGTCCGCCGAGGCGTTCGGGCGCTGGAGAGCGGAGGGGGTCATGCCGAGCGCGGCGATATGCCTTAATAGCAATGTCACCGAGGGGGTCATGCTCGCCGCCAGGGATATGGGCATATCCATACCCGACGACCTGTCCGTCGCCTCTTTCGGCCTTCTGCGTTCAAGGCTGATAGTTCCCAGCGTAACGTCCGTTGTCCAGGAGGGCTACAGAATAGGCCTGGTCGCGGGCAGGCAGGTTCTCAAAAGGGTAGGCAGGGACGCGAAAGATATAAAACCCTGCGACATTGTCTTTCAAAACGCCATACAAGCGGGCGACTCAATAAAAAAAATAACGGTAAATAACGGGTAAAAATACTTTGTCCAAAAATGCAAACGATTACATTTTAGGAGGTGTCCTGCTCATGGAGAGACGACAGACTATAGCGCTTGAGATTCTGGCGTCGAGAATCCGCGTAAGCGTTCTCGAACAAATTGAATCGGCGGGCAAGGGACATGTCGGGGGGAGCATGTCGGTGGCGGATCTGATGGCGGTGTTATACGCAAAACACATGCGCGTCGATCCCGACAATCCCGGGTGGGAAATGCGCGACAGGCTCGTAATGTCAAAGGGGCATTCGGGATGCGCCCTGTACGCGGCGCTCATGCTGAAGGGCTTCTTTCCCGAAAGCTGGGGAAGAACTCTCAACAAACTCTCAACCCGGCTTCCCAGCCACTGCGACCGCAGAAAGACTCCCGGCATAGACATGAGCACGGGGTCTCTTGGCCAGGGGCTGTCCGTCGCCAGCGGAATCGCGTGGGCCAACGCGCTCAAAGGCCTGGACGTATATACTTATTGTATACTTGGCGACGGGGAATGTCAGGAAGGGCAGGTTTGGGAGGCCATGATGTTCGCCGGATTCCATCGTCAGGGAAAGCTCATAGCCTTCGTGGACATGAACGGAAAGCAGGTTGACGGCGAGGTCGGCGAAATCATGCCCGTAAAGGACATAGCCGAACACGCGCGGCTGTTCGGATGGCACTGTCAAACCGCGAACGGACACGACGTTGAGGAAATATCTCAGGCCATAGACGAGGCGAAAACACGCGCCGACCGCCCGTCGATGATAGTCCTCAACACCATTAAAGGCTACGGCTGCTTCGCCCAAAACATGCGGTTCAATCACGGCATAGCGGTTTCGCCTCAGCAACTCGCTCAAAGCAAAATTGACTTACAGGAAAAAATAAGCCGCCTGGAGGCGGAAATGGAGGGTTTAGCATGATCCGCGTTCCTTTCGACGAGGTATCCATGTCCGTCGCTTACGCGAATGTCCATCAAAGGATGATCGACGACAAAAAGAACACCATGGTCATAACCGCCGACTTTACCTACGGAATGGGATTGACCGAATTTGCCCGTAAAAACCCTGACAGATTCGTCAACATGGGAATCGCGGAGCAGAATATGGCGGGGTTCGCGGCGGGGCTTTCCGAAGAAGGATTTGTGCCATTTATACATTGCTTCGGGGTCTTTGCCTCCCGGCGCATGCTCGACCAGGTATATATATCCTGCGCATATGCCGGGCTTAACGTCAAGGTCGTCGGAGCCGACCCGGGATACACCAGCGGTCACAATGGCGGCACTCACATGTCCATGGAGGACATAGCGATATACCGCGCAATACCTCAAGCCGTCATTGTGGAACCCACCGACGCGGCCATGCTGGGCGCGATAATCCCCATGTTGGCCGATTATAAGGGATTATGCTATATCAGGTTCTTTCGCGGAATTGCCCGACGCGTTTACGACGACGGCGCGACGTTTGAAATTGGAAAGGCGCAAAAGCTCCGCGACGGGAACGACGTTTCGCTTATAGCGTGCGGAAGATGCGTGGCGGATGCCCTCGAAGCCGCTGATATTTTAAGCGGTTACGGGATTGAGGCGAGGGTCATGGACATGTTCACGATAAAGCCCCTCGACGTCGAGGCGGTAGTTCGCGCCTGCAAAGAGACCAGACTTATAATAACGGTTGAAAACGCCATAGCCGCGGGAGGGCTGGGCGGAGCGGTGTGCGAGGCTTTATCCGGGTTTGAGCGCGCGCCGGTTGTAAGAATGGGCCGCGCGGACGTATTTGGCGAAGTAGCGACGGCTGACGAACTGAAGAAGCACTATCACCTGACGTCGGACGACATAGCGTCCGTCGCCGTGAGTGAATTGAATAAACTTGGAGGAATAAAACCGTGAGAAATCTATTTGATCTTACAGGGCGCAAGGCGATTGTGACGGGCGGCGTGCAGGGCTTGGGGCGCGCCATGGCCGAGGGGCTTCACGATAACGGGTGCGAAGTCGTCATTATGGATATGAATCCCAATGCGGACGGACTTGTCTGCGACATGGGGCTTGCGGGGGCGAGCGTGCGCGGCGTCGTATGCAATTTGTCGGACGAAGCCAGTCTCCGCGAGGGGTTCGCAAAGTCCGTCGATCTGCTTGGAGGCGACTTGCATATACTCGTCAACAACGCCGGCATTAACCTGAGAAAGAAGCTGGAGGATTGCGAAACGGAGGAATGGCAGCGCGTTTTCGCCGTAAACTCAACGGCGCCGTTTTTGCTTACAAAGCTTGCGGCCGGAATCATGAAGAAGAACCGCTATGGAAAAATAATCAACGTGGCGAGTATGCTGGCCTTTCTGGGCGCGGTGAACAACGCTTCTTACGCGGCGTCCAAAGGTTCGGTGCTTTTGCAGACGCGCTCTTTTTCAAACGAGCTGGCGGGTTGCGGAATATGCGTAAACGCCATAGCCCCGGGATACTTCCGCACGGAGCTTAACACGCCGGAGAAAATGCTGTTGATAGGAGAAGACTTTCTGAACAGCATAAACGCGCGCATACCTATGGGGCGCTGGGGAGAGCCGGAGGATCTGCGGGGAACGGTGGTCTACCTGGCGAGCGCGGCATCCGACTACGTAACGGGCGCTTGTATAAACGTTGACGGCGGCTATCTGTACAGGTAACTTCGCCCGCCGGGTTCATACTTATGAAAGGAATAAGCGACGCGCAAAACATGTCGCGCAATACAATTACGGCAGCTATAGCCCCGAGCTTTTAGTTACGCATTATTTCCCGGCGGAGCGCTTCCTCGAGGCGGTAGAGATGATGAAAAACGAACCCAGGACGACGGGGCGCGTCGTAATTACGTTTAGTTAAATATAAGGAGAAGCGGCATATGAAACTGGAATTTGAATATGGAACAGGGGTTATGAAGGCGGAATTACCCGATACGACGGACGTGTTTATCCCCGGAACGACCGTCGCCGATCCGGCGTATATACCGTATGACCAAATAGTCGAGAAAACGCGCGAGTCGATATTGAACCCCATCGCAATGGAGTCGCTCGACAAGCTCACGCGCGCGGGAAGCCGCGTCGTTCTGGTGATTCCCGATATAGTAAAGGGCGGCCTTCAACCGACATCCCACAGAAAAATCGCCGTGAAGGTGTTGCTCGAGGAATTATACAAAGCCGGAGTGCTGAAAAAGGACATATTGATACTGTTTTCCAACGGTCTGCATCCCCGAACGACGCCCGATGAAATGCGCCTTATACTGGGCGACGATATATTTGACGAGTTCTATTATTCGGGACAAATGCTGACCCACGACAGCGAGGACTGGGATAATCTCGTCGATCTGGGACGCACGGACTCTGCAGACAGGGTTATAATGAACCGGTTCGTCTATGAAGCCGACCTTGCCATACTCGTGGGGCATACGCAGGGCAATCCCTACGGGGGATATTCGGGCGGGTACAAGCATTGCGCCACGGGCATAACGCACTGGCAAAGCATAGCCGCGCACCACGTGTCGGAGGTCATGCACCGCGACGACTTTGTCCCGGTTTCGAGCCGTTCGCTTATGCGCAGAAAGTTCGACGAAATAGGCATGTATATGGAAAAGCGCATGGGCAAAAAGTTCTTCGGCTGCGACGCGGTGCTTGATACTCAGTCCCGGCAAATAGCCGTATTCAGCGGCTACATACGCCAAATGCAGCCGGAGTCGTGGAAGGTAGCCGACGAGCGGACATATGTCGCCTGGGCGGATAAGAAATACGACGTTATGGTGTTCGGAATGCCGCAAAATTTTCACTACGGCGACGGCATGGGCACCAATCCCATACAAATGACGCAGGCTGTGTCGGCGCAGATCATACGCCATAAACGGGTGTTAAAAGACAGTTGCGTAATACTGTTCAGCACCCAATGCAACGGCTATTTCCACGATGAAAGGTGGCCTTATCTTCGCGAACTTTACAAATTGTACCAGTGCGACTACATGCAGACTCTCCCCGACATGAGTAAATACGCGCAGTACTTCGCCACCGACGTTGAATACATACGCAAATACCGCTACGCCGGGGCGTTTCATCCCTATCACGGGTTTTCAATGATGTCTTGCTCGCATATCGCCGAGACGAATACGGCGGCGATTTACGCCATAGGCGCTCAGGAACCGGGTTACGCGCGCGCTATGGGGCTAAAGACGAGGGCGACGTTTGAGGAGGCGCTAAAGGACGCCATGAAAAAATACGTCGGATCGAACCCCAATATACTGGCTTTGCCGGGCGCTTTTAAGACTAATCCCGTTCATCTGTGCATGCGCGATTCCGCCGCGCGATAATAGAAACGCTACGACTGACATATCGCGCAGGGCAAGGTCGAAATGCCTGGCCGCGTTCTGACAGCCGCCCAGAGACAGGTTGCGCCCCATGCCTGTGTGAAACGTCCCGCAGGTCGATTCGTCCTCTATATACCTCACGTTGCGGCGACGGGCGAGCGTGTTCAGCCTTATGCCGAATTCGCCCGCGTTGTTCATTTTCTGGCAAGCTTTGATAAGCGCATCATCTGAATGAGCGATGTAACGAAAAATACGATTCCTGAAAGAGATGTTGACATTATCATATTCAGGGTGTAAAATCAACAGTCAAAACGAGCATACGGAGGAGTGGGCTATATGAGTTCGAACGTATTAACCGGAAAGAAATTGACAGATATTGCGGGTCTTTTGCCCGGCGTGGCGCTCGCGGTGGCGGTCGCGGCGGCGGCCAGATATATAGAGGGGATTTTGCCCATACATCTTATAGGCGCGTCGGTAATAGCGCTTTTCATAGGGATGCTTTTGAACGTTTTCATCGGAAAAAACGAGATAATAAAGCCGGGACTCAAATTTACGTCCAAGAAGATTCTAAGGTTCGCGATAATACTCCTGGGCGCGTCGCTCAGCGTCGGGACGATACTCACGGTCGGGCGCATGTCTCTGATGGTAATGGCGTTTACGCTGGCGACGTGCTTCGGAGGGGGATATATCGTCGGAAAGCTTTTGGGGCTTGACTGGAAGCTCTCGAACCTCATATCAGCCGGCACCGGCATATGCGGAGGTTCGGCAATAGCCGCCATAGCTCCGGTCATAGACGCCGAGGACAGGGACATAGCCTACGCCATGTCGGCGACTTTTCTGTTCGACATGGCGATGATAGTGCTGTTCCCGTTCATGGGGCATATGATGGGGCTTTCGGACACCGCCTACGGATTGTGGGCGGGAACGGCGGTCAACGACACCTCAAGCGTCGTCGCGGCGGGATACGCCTATTCGGAAGCGGCCGGCGACTTCGCCACCATGGTCAAGCTCACCCGCACGCTGGCCATAATACCCACGGTTCTGGTCTTCGCGTTTATAAACGTGCGCATTAAGAGAAAGCAGTCGATTGAAGCCGGTGGAGCGATAAAAAAGATTTCGATGACGAAGCTGTTCCCGTGGTTCATATTGGGCTTTGTGGCTCTCGCCGCCGTAAACAGTCTCGGCCTCATACCCGCGCAGATTTCCTCCGCAGCCAAGGACGCGAGCAAATTCCTCATGGTTTGCGCCCTCTCCGCAATCGGCATGGGTACGAGCTGCAAGCAGATGTTCAAGGCTGGCCCGAACCCCATGCTGCACGGTTTTATAATCTCGGCGCTCGTGGTAGTTGTGGCGCTCGCCGTGGAGTACTTCATGGGGATACTGTGAAGCATTGCTTAATCAAAGCACATACAATAATTAACCTTTAAACATATTGACAATGCCTGTGGAATTTAGTAGAATATCACCTGTCGATTGGATGCGGCTGAACATGCGGTGTCCGGTTGACGGATTGCCGAATGGTGTAACGGTAGCACCTACGACTCTGACTCGTATTGTCTAGGTTCGAATCCTAGTTCGGCAGCCACCTGCCTCCATGGTCAAGCGGTTAAGACGTCGCCCTCTCACGGCGAAAACTGGGGTTCGAGTCCCCATGGAGGTGCCATAATGTTGATCCGTTCCAAAAGGAACGGACTTTTTTGTGCCTGTCGCGCCTGTGTCGTCAGGTTCAAACGTGGCGGGATTGTGATGTTTTTGTGGGAAATTGTCGGGTGTACAGTGGGAGATATGAGATATTTTATATGGGTGAAAATAGAGAAAATATTGGATTAATAAGGCGTTGACAAATAAAAAGAGCCGTGATATATTATAATTGCCGCAGTCGGAGGGAGCCGTTGAGCGCCCGCGACGCGGTTTTTTATAGCCTTGGTTTTCAGGAGGTGATTTTATGATTGTCGCGGCTACGCAAAGGGCGATTGCGGCGAGGAAGTGTATGCTTTACATGACAGTGCGCGATAAAACGAAGCTGCTCGCGCGCTCGCGGGGTTTGCTGGCGGTCGAGGGGGTGTCCTTCGAGTCGGTTCATTATAAAGTGTTGAAGGCTACGATGTCGCTTTTCGATATTAAAATGGAAAGGAACTACCCCTTCGACGAAGCGACGGAGGATCTGCTCGCGGGCTACGCGCCAATATTCGACATCACGGCGGAGTTTGCGGCGTGCGACGGGGAGATTATACCCGCCGTAATAAGGGATTTGACGCCGGAAAGACACTCCGGCTGGGGAAGCGCGCGCGGCCGCCTGGTGTTCGGCGCTTCGCCGCCCGGGTATGTCT
>JAUNBY010000028.1 GCA_030526935.1 Clostridia bacterium | reverse complement strand
TTCCCCAGAGGGGAAGGCAAAGTTTGTCGGCGCACTGTCTATAAATCCGGATTTATCCACACGGCTTGCGTAGGGGAGCGCATTGCGCTCCCGGTTAAACCAGAGGGCGGCACATGCGGGGGACGAAGTAGCCCGTTTGATAAACCTCACCCACCCGCTTCCCCAATCCCCGCAGACCACTCCAGAAAGGCGGAAACATACATGGAAATCTACCCGGCGATAGACCTGCTCGCGGGCGAAGTCGTGAGGCTTCGCCAGGGCGTTTACACGGACGTCACCGTATACGCGAAAGACCCGGTCGAGGCGGCGAAAAATTTCGCCGCGCAGGGCGCGACGAATCTCCACATAGTCGATCTCGACGCGGCCAGGGGCAGGGGTCAGATAAACCTTAAAACCATCGAGGCGATTGCCTCAAGCGTGAAGCTGTTCATAGAGGTGGGCGGCGGCGCGCGCGATAAAGCATCCGTGGCAAATTACATATCCTCGGGCGTCGACAGGGTGATAATCGGCTCCATGGCGGTCGAGAACCCGGAGATGACGGACGAGCTTGCCCGCGAATACCCGTCCGCCATCGCCGTGGGCGTGGACGCCCGCGACGGGCGCGTGGCCATACACGGCTGGCGCGTCGTTACGGAACTGGACGCCTTTGAATTCATCGAAGCGCTTCCCGGGCGCGGCGTATCGACAGTCATATATACCGACATATCGCGCGACGGAATGCTTGAAGGCCCCAATATCGCGTCATACGAAAGGCTTGCGTCGATACCGGGCCTTCAGGTCATAGCCTCGGGAGGCGTTACGTCCGCGGGCGACGTAAGGGCGCTTTCGAAACTTGGCATACACGGCGCGATAATCGGCAAGGCCCTCTACGACGGGCGCATAACGCTCGCCGAAGCCATTGCCGCCGGGAGGGAAGGCATATGATCGCCAGGAGGATAATCCCCTGCCTCGACGTGCGCGACGGCCGCGTCGTCAAGGGCGTGAATTTCGAGGGCATAAAAGACGTGGCAGATCCGGTGGATATGGCCGCGTTCTACAACGACGAGGGCGCGGACGAACTTGTGTTTTACGACATAACCGCCTCGCACGAGGGGCGCGGGCTTTTTACCGACGTGCTTAAGAGAACCGCCGCGCGGGTCTTCATACCGCTGACCGTCGGAGGCGGCGTATCGGGGATCGCGGACTTCGAGCGCGTGCTCAATTCGGGGGCGGATAAAGTGTCGGTCAATTCCGCCGCCGTCAAAAATCCCGATATAATCGACCAGGCCGCCAGGCGCTACGGCAACCAGTGCGTGGTGTTGTCGATGGACGTAAAGCGCGTGGGCGGGAAGTACTCGGTGTTTGTAAACGGAGGCCGTGTCGATACCGGCATAGACGCGCTCGAGTGGGCCAGGCAGGGGCAGGAGCGCGGCGCGGGGGAACTCGTCGTAAACTCCATAGACACCGACGGCGTCAGGGGCGGCTTCGACATCGCCATGTTAAACGACATTTCCGCGCAAGTGTCCATTCCCATAGTCGCCTCGGGAGGCGCGGGAAACGCCGGGGATTTTTACCGGCTCTTCGCCGAGTGCCCCAGTATAGACGCGGGGCTTGCGGCGTCCATATTTCACTCGCGGGAAGTCGGCATAGGTCAACTCAAGAAGTATCTGGCGGAGCAGGGCGTTCCCATGAGAATAATCAAATGACGGAGGCATATATGCAGCTTAAATTCGACGCGGACGGGCTTATACCCGCAATCGTACAGGATTACTATTCGAAGAAGGTTTTAACCCTCGCCTACATGAACCGGGAGAGCCTTGAAATATCCGTTCGCGAGGGCAGGACATGCTTTTACAGCCGCTCGCGCAAGGAACTCTGGCGAAAGGGCGAGACGAGCGGAAACTATCAGCGCATAGTCAACATAAGAGCCGACTGCGACATGGACGCGCTGGTAATCGAGGTTATAAAGGACGGCCCCGCGTGTCACACCGGCTCTGAAAGCTGTTTTTTCAACGACGTGTATCAGGACGAAAAGCAGCCGCCGTTTTCCATAGACGATTTATACGAATTGATAAAGGGCCGCAAGTCGTCCAAAAAAGAGGGCAGCTACACGACGTATCTGTTCGAAAAGGGCATAGATAAAATCCTCAAAAAGGTCGGCGAGGAATCGACCGAGGTCATAATCGCCGCCAAGGGCGGGGATAACGAGGAGACGGTGTTCGAGATATCCGACCTCGTCTACCACGTTCTGGTTTTAATGGCTCAACAGGGCATAGAGGTGAAAGACGTCGTTTCACAGCTCGCCTCGCGCCACGTCATAGACCACAAGGTCAAGCAGGAGAAATTGCAGTAAACCAGGTACGCGCGTTGAATCGCCGCTTACATCAATGCCGCCGCAAGCGACTTGCGGCGGCATAAATGACGGAGATCGGAGATTTGAACGACGCTTTTGAATGAACCGCAACGCCGTTCCCCGGTCGTCACACAGCGGCTACTTCGCGTGAACCTTTTCGCGCCCCTCGTTTGTCAGCCCCATATCCCACAGCATAGAGCAGGACAGGTATTTATCGCGGATTTCGCGCGCGCCGGTGAAGGCGTCCTTCGTATCCTCCTCGTCGATTCCGAGGTCGTCGGGCGTCATGGGCATGCCGATGTCCTTCATTATTCCCGCGAGCCATTCTGTGTCGGGCAGTTCCTCGTTTATGAAGCCCAGTATTTCGTCCCAGTGGGCGATTATATTGTCCAGGCGCTTTTTATGCCCTTCAGGGTCGTTCTTTTTGACATTTTTCTCGATGTCGAGTATCTGCGGGGCGATGGTTCCGAATATGCGGTTGACCATTTCAGTCCAGGCTTTTTCGTCGAAGTTGTTCACGTAGTCGATGGCCTTTTGCCTGTCGGGGGTCAGGGTCTTTATCCAGTCGTAGAGTTTGAGCGTCAAGAGCGTTCCAACGCCCACCTGAATGCCGTGGAAGTCGGCGTGCGTGTGGCGCTCCATGGCCATCATCTCCCACATATGCGAGAAATAATGTTCGAGGCCCGACGCGGGGCGCGAGGTGTCGGCGAACGACATGGCGACGCCCGAGAGCACGAGTCCCTCCGTCACGGCCTGTATGGTCTCGGGATCGCGGCTGGTGAGCTTGGAGGCGTTGTCCATTATCCTCTTTAAAGACCGCCTTACCAGCTTCGCGACCTCCTCACAGTAATATTCGCCGATTACGACGTTGGCTATGCGCCATTCGCAGATGGAGACGTATTTGGCTATCATGTCGCCAAGCCCCGACCAGAGCATGCGCATGGGCGCCTGAGAGATTATGTCGCTGTCGGCTACGATTGCTATGGGGCAGGCGTTGTAGACCGTGGACTTTATCTCGTTTACGTGCATGGACGACGAGGACGAGGCGTAGCCGTCCATGGACGGCGCGGTAGCCACGACCATGTGAAGCTTGCCGCAGGCGTGGGCGACGACCTTGCAAACGTCGTTTATGACGCCGGAGCCAACCGCAAGGAGCATGTCGCAGGCGGGATTCATGGCCATTGTCACGCTTCCGACCGCCCACTCGTCCGGCTCCACCTCTCGCGCGGAATTATATAAAGCTGGTAGTCTATTCCGGCCTCTTTCAGAAGAGCCTCTACCTTCTCGCCCGCCGCCTTATGGGTGTTCGCGTCGCAGACGAGCATGGGCTTTTTGGAGCCGAGCTTTTTTACCACCTCCGGCACGGTATTTATGACGCCGGAGCCGGATTTGAATATCTTCAGTTCACAGCTGTGATGTTTGCCGCAGGAGCAGTCAAAGCCCTTGGGATCGAGAAGCTGTTCAATCGACAAATTGGAAAATTCCGTCATGATAATGCCCTCCCCGTAGTAATATAAGGGCGGAGATAATCCGCCCGTTAATTTCAGCCTATCGTGGCCTTTATGCGCCTGACGCCCGCCGAGGACGATTCCTCTTTTACGAGCTTGAAGCTTTTAAGTTCTCCCGTCCTGTTCGCGTGGGGGCCGCCGCAGATTTCCTTGCTGAACTCTCCCATGGTGTAGACCTTTACGCGCTCTCCGTAGCGACTCTCGAAAAGGCCCGTCGCGCCCTGCTCCTTGGCCTCGTCCACGGTCATTTCCTCGCAGACGATTTCGGCGTCGGCCTTTATATATTCGTTTACGAGCCTTTCGGTCTCGACCTTCTCCTCGGAGGTCATCTTGCGGGGGAACGAGAAGTCGAACCTGAGCCTTTCCGCGGTTATGTTGGAGCCTTTCTGATTGACTTCCTCTCCCAGAACCTGGCGAAGCGCCGCCTGCAACAAATGCGTGGCGGTGTGAAGCTTGGCGGTCTGCTCGGTATGGTCGGCCAGGCCGCCCTTGAAGCGCTGCTCGGCTCCGGCGTGGCTCAGCTGCTGGTGATGCCTGAAACACTCCTCGAAGCCCGCCTCGTCGACTTTCAGACCCTTTTCCTTAGCCATCTCCACGGTTATCTCTATGGGGAAGCCGTAGGTGTCGTAGAGCTTGAAGGCGGACGCGCCGTCTATGGTATCGGCCTGGTTCAATTTCGCGATGGTCTTTTCGAACTCGCGAAGTCCCTGTTTGAGCGTGCGCTGGAAGCGGTCTTCCTCGAGGTTGAGCTGTTCGATGATGCGCTGTTCATTGCGCTTCAATTCGGGATATACGTCCTTGTACTGATTGACGACGACGAGGGCTATCTCGGCGCAGCTGCCGACGGGCATACCGAGCTTCATGCCGTGGCGAACGGCGCGGCGTATAAGCCGCCTCAGGACGTAGCCCTGATCGACGTTGGAGGGTGTTACTCCCCTGTCGTCGCCCATGATGATTGTAGCGGTTCTCATATGGTCGGCGATAATGCGTATGGAGCGGGTCTGATCGGGGTCAAGGCCGTATTCCTTGCCGCAAAGCTCGCAGATTTTGGCGATTATATCGCTGAAAAGGTCGGTTTCATAGACCGATTTCTTGCCCATCAAAACGCCTATGGTGCGCTCGAGACCCATGCCGGTATCGACGTTTTTCTGTTCGAGGGGCGGGAAGGAGCCGTCGGCCTGCTTGTTATACTGCATAAAGACGTCGTTCCAGATTTCGAGGAAACGTCCGCAGTCGCAGGCGGGGGAGCACTCGGGGGAGCACGGGGGCTTGTCGGTTATGACGAACATCTCGGTATCGGGACCGCAGGGGCCGGTAAGCCCGGCGGGACCCCACCAGTTGTTCTTCTTGGGCAGGTAGTATATCTTGTCCTCCTTGACGCCTACGCTTTTCCATATCTCGGCGGCTTCCTCGTCGCGGGGGGCGTTCTCGTCTCCGGCGAAGACGGAAAAAGCGAGCCTGTCCGGGTCGAGGCCAAGGTAATCGGGGCTGGTGAGAAATTCCCAGCTCCATGAGATGGCTTCCTTTTTAAAGTAGTCGCCGAGCGACCAGTTGCCAAGCATCTCAAAAAAAGTGCAGTGGCTCTCGTCGCCCACCTCGTCGATATCGCCGGTGCGTATGCATTTTTGCACGTCGCAAAGCCTCGTCCCCATGGGATGCTTCGCGCCCAGCAGATACGGAACCAGCGGGTGCATTCCGGCGGTGGTGAACAACACCGTCGGGTCGTTTTCCGGGATGACCGACGCCGACGGGATTATGGCGTGTCCCTTTTCCTTAAAAAACTCCAGGTACATCTGGCGCAGTTCGGCGGCGCTTTTCACATTCATATTATTCCCTCCGAAAATATCCCCGGCGACAGCCGGGGCGCGCGAAATCTACGCGCATATCCAACTTATTTTATAGCGTATGGCGGCGGGTGTCAAATTAAGTTTATTTAGCGTTTCTTCGCGCCCAGCCGCTACGACACGCGAAGCGGCGAAAGTCGCCGTTTTACAAAACAATACCCGCAAGAGTCGCAGACTTTTTCAGGACTTATCGCGCGGCATATACCGGCAAATACCTCGCTTATGCCGCTAATGCCGCGACAAATAGCGCCTTGACATAAACGCCCAATACTGATATAATTTAATTGGTAAAAATGTGGATAAATATATCTTCTCCGAATTAGGAGGTTTGCAGATGAACGATGGACGCGGCGTCCCGCGAAAGAAGCCGTCAGCGTGGTTTACGCTGACGACTGTCATTTTGCTTACGGCCTTGATAATCGCGGGGCTGGCGATCGCGGGGCGGTTAAACGAAGCGATAGCCGGTCATGAGGCGAACCTTGCGCGAAATGACGCCGCGATAACGGCAAAGCTCGTAAACGAGCGCCTTACGTCGTATCGCGAAGCGCTCGAGGAACTGGCGGATATCGCGGGGCGATCGTCGTACAGGGAGATAACCGACTATGCTCGGGCACTTCTGAATTCGTGCGGCTTTTTGCGCATAGGGTATGTCAATCCCACGGGCAGAGAACTTATTATATCCGAAGACGACAGCGACGGGCGCGCCGTCAACATATCGGGCGAGACGCATTATATAAAGGCGATGTCGGGCGAGTTTTACCTGAAAGGCGCCGAATATGACAAAATAGCTTCAGACAGACAGACCGTTTGTTACGCGGTTCCCATTATGACGGACGGAAGCGTCGCGGGCGTACTGACGGCGACTCAGCCGGTCGAAGTGATTTACGAGGTGTTGAGCTTTACGGACGTCGAAGACAATACCATGACGTTCCTCCATCGCGACGGGGACGACTTTCTCTCCGCCGACGACGAGGCTATAGCGGACTTTTCGCGGGAAATAGCCCTGCTCGCCCAATCGCAAAACGGGTATATCTACTATAACGACGCCAATGGCGACAGTTCAATCGCCGTTATGGAAGCGGTGGGATTTGAAAAATTATATATAGCCAGCTTCGCGCGAAATCCGGCGGGAACCGTCTTCGGGGGAAACGTGACGGACGCGATCGTACTGGCGTATATGGCCATCGCCATAATAGCGGCGCTTCTCGTGATAATCGCGGTGTTGATCGCAAAGTGGAAAAAGCAGAACGACGCGATGATGGAGCTTTTCGCGGGAGCCGAGGAATCGCGCCTCGCCCTCGAAAACAGCGACAGGATGATACTTCGCTACGACATCGCCCGGGACGCGCTGTACGTCAGAAACGGCGCCATGTACACCCCCGATATACAGCCCGTGACGAACGACGCCTCGACAGCTTTTTTGCGGGCGGACGTATTTGACGACATATGCCGCGAAGACGTCGCGCGTTTCATCAAGCGCATACGAAGCGGAGAAAAGTCGGGAAGCGTGGAGATGTGTTTTAAAAACGGCGACGCAAAAAAGCGCCGCTGGTATCGCGCCGACTTCAGCTCTACCTTCGACGACCGCCAAAAGCCCCTCTTTGCCGTGATCGCCGTAACCGACGTGACCGAATGCCGACGCAGAAAGGCGCAGATCGACAGGTTGCAAAGCTATATTCAAAGCGCGAATGACGACGACGCCCTGATTCTTGAGTGGGATCTGATATCCGACAGCTTTAAAAACGCATATGGCAAACTTGTATATATTCCCGGCGTCCCGCAGGGCGAGAAGCTCGACGAGTTTGTCGCCTCGTTCGCGAATAACTGCGTAGTCGAAGAGGACAGGCGGGAAATCATCTCCGCCCTCGGCCGCGAAAGGCTTATAGGCGCGTATTACGACGGCACGGCGAACGACAAGCTCGACTTTCGCCGCCTGGTGAACGACGGTTATATATGGATGAACGCGGAGATTCAGCTCGTCCAATCCCCAAAGAGCGACGAGGTAAAGCTATACGCGCGATTCAGGGATATCGACGCCGAGAAGCGAGCGCAGTTGAGTCACGCCGAACGAGCCGAAACCGACCCGCTTACCGGCGCGCTGAACCGCCGGGCTATGGAGAGCCGGGTAAGAGGTATATTGGACAATTCCCGCCCAACCGATCAGCACGCGGTGATGATGCTCGACATAGACGGCGCGGGCAAGGACGGCGACGCGCGCGACGCCGCGATAAGGGAGATAATCGCCGGAATAAGGGCTGTCATGTTCCGCGACGATATAATCGGCCGCATAGGCGAAGAAAACTTTATGATATTGCTCAAGGACATACCCTACGACGCGATAATCTCGCAAAAAGCCGAACAGATATGCCATATTTCAGCCTCCGGCGCAATGGATGAAAACAAGCCCTGTATAAGCCTCGGCATAGCCATATACCCCAGGGACGGGCGCAGCTTTATGGAGCTTTATCAAAACGCCGACGCCGCGCTTTTCCGGGTAAGGCAATCCGGCGCGGGAGGTTATTCGTTCAGGGGCGGCGCGGTCAACGAGGCAATATCGGCCCCGGGAGTATCTTCGGCCTTTTCCGGCTATATACTCATAGGCTGCGCCGACGATTCCGAGAGGGAGTTTCTAGCCTCCGCCGTCGAGGACAGCTTCAAGGTTCTTCGCCCCAATGACGCGGAGAGCGCGATGATGCAGCTTAACCGCCTTGGAACGGGCATATACCTTATAATAATCGATCTGGATTCGACTAAAATGCAAGGCTTTGACTTCATGAAATACATTCGAACCAGCGAATACGTGACCATACCTATAATCGCGATATCCTCCGACAACGGCATACAAATGCAGCTCGACGCGATTTCGGCGGGAGCGGTGGATTTTATAACCCGCCCGGTCGACATAAGAATCATCAGGGTAAAGGTTTTGTCGGCGCTCAAGCGCGTTGAGAACGACGCCGCGCGCGTGCAGGCGAGCTATTCGCACTTTCAAAGCTCCCGCGAGGAACGCTACAGGCGAATACTCGAAGCCACCGATACGCTCGTATTCATAAACGACCTTGCCGACGGGCGCTATATATATCCGCCGGAAGCCTCGCGGTATCTGAACGGAAATTTCGATTCGAGGCCTCTTGAGAGGATACTCGTGGAAGACTGCGCGGCCGGCCGTTCCAAGGTCTCGCAGATGATGAGCCTGGCGAAAGAGGTCGCCGATAGTTCCGCGAGGAGCGACACCGCGCACTATATAATCCGCCTGAAAATCCCCACGGGAGAAATGCACTGGTTCAAGGCGCAGTTCATAAGGATGGAAAGTAAGGGCGAGTTGACCCGAAAAATGCTCATAACCTTCAACGACATGAACGACGAAATACAGGCCGATAAAGCCCTCAAGTTCCGCGCCGAGCGCGATACGCTGACGAAGCTTTACAACATCGAGACCTTTTACGATAAGGCGCGAGAACTGATAGAAAAAAAGAATGGCGCGTATGTTCTGTGCGCGGTGGACGTCGATAACTTCAAGGTTATAAACGACCAGTATGGACGAAGCGAAGGAAACAAGGTTCTCATGTACATAGCTAAAGTCCTGAGAAAGGCGGTCGAGCCGACAGGTGGAATATGCTGCCGCGTATACGCCGACAACTTCGCCTATCTGTTCCCAGAAAGCGTCGTTGCGTCCCTGTTCATCGAAAAAACCATCTCCGGTAAAACCTCGACCTACGACGGACAGACGCCGTTGAATCTGAGCATAGGCGCTTACATAATCGACGACATGGACATTCCGGTCGATCTCGCCTATGACCGCGCCCTGATTGCCAAAAAGTCCGTAAAGGGCAACTATATCAACCACATAGCCTATTATAACGACTTTATGCGCGATGAAATGCTGGCTGAGCAATCTATCGTCGCGCAGATGGAGTCGGCTTTGGCCGCCGGGCAATTTGAGGCGTATCTGCAGCCGCAGTTTGAGATTGGCACCTCGGCGCTCGTGGGCGCGGAAGTCCTCGTAAGGTGGAATCACCCGGAACAGGGGCTTATCTCCCCCGGAGCGTTTATACCGATATTCGAAAAGAACGGCTTTATATCAAAGCTCGACCAGTACATACGCGAAAAGACGCTCAAGATCATAAAGGGATGGATGGACGCCGGAAAGAACGTCGTTCCGCTTTCGATAAACGTCTCAAGGAGCGAGATTATTCAGGACGGCTTCTTCGAAAATCTGATTAAGTCCATAGAAAGCTACGGCGTGCCCGGTGAAATGATAAACGTCGAGATCACCGAGACGACATTCGTCGATATGCCCCAGGTCATTTCGGACAACGTAAACCGCCTTAAGGCCTACGGCATAACCGTCGAGATAGACGATTTCGGAAGCGGCTATTCGTCTCTCAACACCTTAAAGGACGTCCCGGCCGACATACTGAAGCTCGATATGCGCTTTATGGAGAAGGCGGGCGTTTCGCAGCGCGGCGGCGCGATAATCAACTCCATCATACGCATGGCCAGATGGCTGAACATGCCGGTGATCGCAGAGGGCGTCGAAAACGAAAGGCAGGCCGAATTCCTCGCGAGCATCGGCTGCCGCTACGCGCAGGGCTATCTCTACGCGCGCCCCATGCCCGTATCCGACTTTGAAAAACTCAAGGAAGGCTCCCGCTGCGGATATATGAAATCCGAACTGCTCCAGCCGCGGGATTCGGGCATGAACGACTACTGGAAGATGGACTCCGACAAGTCCTTCGCGTTTGCCATAAGCGCCGTGGCGATGGCTATAGCCGAGTTTTCATACAGCTCGCGCAAACTTGAAATAATAAGGGTAAATGAGATGCTCGCCGAGGAGTTCTTCATGCGCCATAACGAGCGCGCGGAGCTTTTCGGTTCCGATTTATTGGATATGTTCGACGAACGGGGACGCGCGAGCGCCATAGATGCCATGCAAAGGGCCGTCGACGGCGAAGACCCGTCGAGATTTGACGCCCGGTTTGTCGCAGACAATGGAGGTTCGGTAACAGTCGAGGCCCGGGTTCTGTTCCGCTGCACCGACAGCGCACTCGTGCGCCTGAGCGTTTACAGAGCCGGAGAACGCGGGTAGCGGGGACGACCCGCTGCCGGCTTACGCACAGATATCACAGATACGCCGCTCGCCGCTATATATAATCATCCCGCGGGTCATTTCGCAAGCGTTACGGCAACCTCGCGTATTGTCAGCGATCCGCGGCAAGCAATTACCCCAACCCTCAAATATACAATCAGGAGCGATATGGAATGAAAAAGCTGATTCCCGAGATCATACGAAATCTGAAAAACGACACGCCGTGCACCCTCGCGTTTATCACGCGGGTCAAAGGTTCATCGCCCCGGGGCGCGGGCGCGGCGATGCTCGTATATCCCGATGGCGCGTGCGGAACCATAGGCGGCGGTCTGGTCGAGCATCAGGCTACGATCGACGCGCGGCGGGGACTTGTGGGACTTGCCCATTATTCCCTGACGCAAAAGCAGGCGGCTGGCGTAGGTATGGTGTGCGGAGGGAATATGGACGTGTGTTTCTGGCCCCTCACCCGCTACACGCTCCCGCTGTGGGAAGAAATCGAAAGAAAGCTCGACGAGGCGCAACCCGTATGGCTCGTGATGCTGTTTAAGGACGGCGAGGTCGCGGGCGTGAGCGCGGCGACGCGCGGGAGGGTTCCGTTTTATCTGCCCGAAAGCGCACTCACGCGAAACGCGCATTATGAAAAGGAAGCGTTCTTCGTATTGCCGGTGCTCGCGTGCGGACATTGCTACGTATTCGGCGGGGGGCATGTAGCCCAGCAACTCACCCCTCTGCTCGCGAAGCTCGATTTTTCGCCGGTGGTCTTCGAGGATCGCCCCGAATTCGCGACGAGAGAGCTTTTCCCCGACGCGCAAAATATCATACTCGGCGATTTTTCTAACCTGGAGCTTGACATTACCGCCGACGACCAGTGCGTTATAATGACGCGCGGGCATGTCTACGACCAGAGGCTTCTTTCGCAGGTTCTGCGCACGCCCGCCAATTATATCGGACTGATAGGAAGCCGCGGAAAAATCGCGCATACGAAAAGCCTCCTTTTTGAAGAAGGCTTCACTCAAAGCGACTTTGACAGGGTTCACACCCCCATAGGGCTTGATATAAAGGCTCAGACGCCAATCGAAATCGCCGTCAGCATCGCCGCCGAAATGATATTGCATCGCGCTCAGCTTTAAATTATATACGCAACTTCATCGCGCGAAGAAAAGCCTTTCTTTCGTCAGGAATTCTATAGCTCTCGACGGCTTTTTGTATGGCCTTGTTGTGAGTCCAGGCGTCCAGGCGCTTCTGCTCGATATATCTGACGGCCGAATCGTACTGTTTGGCGAGCGCCGTCGCGAAAAACCAGGCGATCATCATATTTACATAATATTCGTTCGAGCGTATCGCGGCCGCCCATTCAAGGTATTCTTCCTTGAAGCGCCCGTCGAGATAGAAGGCCATCAGCGTTTTCAGTCCAAAGCGAATGGTGTAGGTGTGGTCGGAGGCGATCCACTCGCTTATCTTTTCGAGCAGGCGGTCGGGCGATTTCGCCAGTTTCCTGGCGGAGATAATATCGCAGGTGGCCCAGTTGTCTATGAAGGGCAAAAACGCGTCCAGCGCCGCGGCCGCCGCGTCGAACTCGCCTATGCGCTCTATCATAAGTCCGTGGAGGTTATTCTCGTCGAAGTACCGGTGAGGAACGTCCGACATGAATTCCCCGGCGAAGGGCGTGGAATAGATCTCCTTCGCGAGCTTTCTAATATCGGGCGTCCTTACGCCTATGACGGTATCCGCGGCGATATTGGGCACGAGCTTTATCTGAAACTTCCCGTATTCTTCGTCCCGAAGGCTCATGAGCCTGCCCTGAATATATTCCCGCGCGTTCATTGTCCATCTCCCTGAAATGCTTCTTTAAACGTAAAAGGAGCCGGTATCTACCGGCTCCAAATCGACGTCACTTCGCGGCCTTGGCGGTTTCGACGAGCTGCGTGAAAGCCGCCGGGTCGTTTATCGCTATATCCGAGAGGACTTTGCGGTTGATATTGACGCCGGCCACCTTAAGGCCGTTCATAAGCTTCGAATAGCTTATGCCATTTTGCCTCGCGGCGGCGTTTATGCGCACGATCCAAAGGCGGCGGAAGTTGCGCTTTTTGAGCTTACGGCCTATGTATGCGTAGCGGAGCGAGCGGCGAACCTGTTCGCTGGCCGCGCGGTACTGTTTGGACTTGGCGCCAAAGTATCCCTTTGACAGCTTAAAAACTTTACGACGCTTTTTCAGGGCGTTTACTGCCCTCTTGACCCTTGCCATAGTTGATTCGCCTCCTCCTACTTATATGGTATGAGCTTTTTCATAACCTTGGCGTCGCCTGAAGCCAGATAGGCGGCTTTTCTCAGGTTACGAGTGCGCTTCGTGGGTTTCTTGGTGAGAATGTGGCTTTTATAAGCCTGCGCGCGCTTTACCTTTCCCTTCTTGGTAAGGCTGAAACGCTTCGCGGCTCCACGATGTGTCTTTTGCTTGGGCATGGTAATTCCTCCTCTCATCATCAGGCATTTTTCCGGAACGGGCGCTTTAGGCCTGAACATAATCGCTGTGAACCGGCTCTTCCGTCCGCGTCAAAACGTTCTGGAAAAACCGCCCTTTTCGTCAGCAATGACGTGCGCGTTATGTGATAAGACCCCGGCTCCGGGTCAGTCCTTATCCTTTGGGGCGACGATCATGGTCATATTGCGCCCCTCGATCAAAGGACGACGCTCGACGATGCCAACGTCCTTGATCCTCTCCGCAAATTGATTCATTACCTCAACGCCGATTTCGGAGTGCGTTATCTGGCGCCCGCGAAAGCGAATCGTCACCTTGTCCTTGTTGCCGTCGGCCAGGAACTTTACGGCGTTTCGATATTTATCGTCTACGTCGTGATCCTCGATGGTCGCGGACAGGCGCACCTCTTTAATCGAGATGGTCTTTTGATTCTTGCGGATCTCCCTGTCGCGTTTCGATTGCTCGAAACGATACTTTCCGTAATCCATCAGCTTACAAACGGGGGGACGAGCCTGCGGCGCGATCTTCACGAGGTCAAGCTGCCTCTCCTCGGCGAGCTTGAGCGCCTGCTCAGACGACATCACGCCCAGCTGTTCTCCGTTTTGATCGACCAATCTCACTTCACGGTCGCGGATATCCTCATTGATCATTAGATCGTTAATACCTGAACACCTCCTGAAATCTTATGCGGGTAATGAAAAAGCGGCGCAAAAGCGCCGCCTCAACACAGTTTTACTGCACCTGACCCAGCTGGCAACGCCGCGGGGTGAGAAGCGGCCGCTTCTACTTGACTTAAGGATGATACCACATCAGCAGCGCATCGTCAAGTTAATTATTCCAACGAAAGGCGCCTGACGCGCTTCGCGTTAAAGGGACAAACCTTCGCGCGACAGCGCTCAATCGTCCTCATAATAAAAGCAGCATCCGCCTATGAACTCGCGCAGTATGGAGTTTACGGGTATCTCGTCCTCGACGTCGGCGCTTTGTACGTAATTCAAGAACTTTATAAGCCTGTGCACCCTGGTATAATACGGCTCGTCGGGCGACGTCTCGCAAAGCATCGGGTAGGCGTATTTTTTAAGAACCGCCGCTTCATAGTGAAGCGTCGAATTGAACATCACGTCGCAACTCTCCTGATAGGGGAGTATGTACTTTCTTTCGCCGTTTCTGACAGAGTCCCACATTTTAAGCGTCTCGTCGGGCGTGGTATTCCTGAAGTGGTGGTCGCGCACCATGCGCCTGAGAAGCCTGAAGTCGGTGGTCCTTATGCGGTTGTGGTCGTCCATGTTCAATGTCGTAAGGGCGCTTATATAAATCAGGAACTTCTTGTGGCGGGGTATCGCGCAGGTGAGCCTGTCGTTTAAGGCGTGTATGCCCTCTATGACTATGGGCTGACCAGGCGCGAGCTTGAGGCTGTGCGTCTTTTCCACTCGTTTTTGCAGCGTAAAGTCGTATATGGGAAGCTCCACCAATTCGCCCTGCAACAGCGCGACCAGTTGATCGTTGAAAAGCCTTATGTCCAGCGTTTCGAGCTTTTCCAGGTCGTGCGTGCCATCGGGTTCGAGCGGAAGCTTGTCGCGATCTATATAGTAGTCGTCGAGCGAAATTTTGACGGGCTTGAGTCCCCTGACCTTGAGCTGTATCATCAGCCTGTGCGCGAATGTCGTCTTTCCGGAGGACGAAGGGCCGGCTATCAATATCACCTGCGCCCCGGACGATGTGAATTTATCGGCAATATCCGATATGGACTTCTCGTGAAGCGCCTCGTTTACGCGGATGAACTCGCGAAGGCGGCGCTTTCTGATCATGTCGTTTAAATCGGAGATATTGTCGCAGTCGAGTATTCTCGCCCAATTGCTGCTCTCGGCAAAGGTCTGGCGCAATTTGGGCGAATCGGAAAAGGGCGACTCGCGGGAGGGATCCTCGGGGTCGGGCAACTGAAGCTGTATCCCCGGAAGGCACATGTACAGGGCGAACACTCCCGCGTAACCCGTTGACGGGGGCATTTCGCCGTAGAAATACTCGTACATGTCGCCAAGCCGGTATATCGTAAAGTAGTCGAAGGGCCTGTATTCGAGAAGGCGCATTTTATCAGGCTCCCCCGCGTCGCGATAGAGCTTTTGCGCGTCCTCGCGCGTCATTACAAACCTCTCGTAAGGCATATCCTCCGCGATTATATGGCGCATTTCCCTGTCTATCATCTCTATGGCGGACGTCGTTAAGGTCATGCCCTCGACGGTTATATACACCCCGTGCTGAGTCGAATTCTCAACCCGCACGCGAACCGACGGGTACAACCGCTTCATCGCGTACAGCATTACAAATCTGAGCGAGCGCTCGTATATCCTGCGCCCTTCCTCGGTATCGACGGTGAGCGACGCGGCTTGTTCTCCCTCGCGGGGCTTTTCGTCGAGCGGAAGCGACATGCCCTTTACCCTTATTCCAAGTACGCGCCTGGGGTTTTCGGGATAGACAAGGCGCGTCGCGTCGAGATACGTCGCCCCCTCTTCGAGCGACAATTCGTGTGAGTCAAGCGTAAAACGCATGATTCGCCTCCCTGAATAATATTTCGGCAATTGACGAGCATAACGCCAATCGCCGCGTTTTTATTATACCATTTTATCCGCCATGACGCAACAGGCGATGACCGACGTTAACCGACGTTATGCGAGAGAGGTCTGTATATCGTCGGCGACTATGTGATAATACGTCTCACCTAATTCGTCGTATGATTCGAAAACGCCCGTTATTATTATATTCTCGCCCACCTGTGGATAAGACCCATTTTGCGCGAGCACGTATTCAAGCCCCTGAGCGCAACAAGCGGTCGCGTCATCCACGACGATGTAGCGATAGGTCATGTCCGTTTGATCCCAATAGCTCTCGTCGCTAACGCCCGAGATTTTAAAGCGCTGTCCAATATACTCCTGCGGCGAGTAGACGATGTTGTATACATAAGAATAGACCATCGTGCCGCTCATTTGAGTCAGATCCACGTCTACAGGCGCGATTTCCACGGCAGCTTGCTGCGTATTGCCCTGAGCGGTTTGCGTTGAGCCCTTCGCAGACGTACTGTCCTGAACCGAACATCCCGATAGTAAAAACGCCATGAGCAAAAGTGCGATTATTGAGTATTTTTTCACACACGTCTCCTTTCATAGGCAACGCCCATACGAAAATACGAGAATCATTCCCATATTACACCCGCTTCGATAACGTGTCAAGATGTATATTGTGGTTTTTTGCGGACGATTCGATGTCTACGGGTAAAACGCGAACTGATTTTTCCCTTGCTAAAACCCCTCTCAAATGCTATACTATAAGTGGAGAAGTGGCTTCAGAAAAAGCATTGACAGCTTG
>JAUNBY010000398.1 GCA_030526935.1 Clostridia bacterium | reverse complement strand
GGACAGACGCTTCTTGGCGAGTATTTCAAAATCGGAGCGGGAGGAAAAGGCTCCAATCAGGCGGTGGCCGCACACAGAGCCGGGGCGGACGTAACGCTGGTGACGAAAATAGGAAACGACGTATTTGGAAACGTCGCGCTTGACTTTTATAATAAGTGCGGCATGAACACCGATTACGTAATGACGGATAATGAGGTTCAGACCGGAGCGGCGCTAATAATGGTGGACGAATTGTCGGCTCAAAACCAGATAAGCGTGTTCAGCGGAGCCTGCGGGCATATTCTGGATGAGGACGTCGAGAAATGCCGCAAGCTCATAGAATCGGCGGGGATAATGCTAGTGCAATTGGAGGTCAACTTTTCGGCGCTTTTCAAAGCCATAGACATAGCTCACGCGGCGGGCGTCAAAATCGTATTGAATACCGCGCCCGCGTCGCCGCTGCCCGACGAGGTTTTGTCAAAAATCGACATAGTGACCCCCAACGAATCGGAAGCTGAAATGCTGACGGGCGTGTGCGTAACCGACCTTGAAAGCGCAAAGAAGGCCGCCCGCGTATTCCTGGACAAGGGAGTGAAGCAGGTGGTCATAACCATGGGTTCCCTGGGCGCTTTCGCGACCGACGGGGAGAAGTGCGAACTAATACCTCGCATACCCGTAAACGCCATAGACACGACCGGCGCGGGCGACGCGTTCAACGGCGGCTTTGTAACCGCCCTTGGCGAGGGAAAGGATCTGTTCGAGGCCCTGCGCTTCGGCAACTGTACGGGAGCTTTGTCCGTCACGAAGCTTGGAACGGCTCCGTCTATGCCCGACAGGAAAGAAATAGATGAATTATACGATGAATATTATCGGGAGGAAAAATAAAATGGCTGAATGGAAGCTCGTCAACTCTGAAAATGTCGTCCCCTACGTCTGCGACGACAGCTATTCCTCAAAGATGCTCACCGGAGATGAAATGGCGGGCAGGCAGGTCATAAACATCAACGAGGGTACCCTCAAGCCCGGCGGCAAAACCGACGGCGGCGCTCACGACGATTGCGAGATATACTATATCGTAGACTGCGACGAGGACACCTATGTGTGGCTCGACGACGACAGGGTTCCCGTTAAAAACGGCGATATAATAGTCATACCCCCGCATGTGTTTCACTGGATAGACAATACAAAGGGCAAAAAGCCCTTCGTGCTTTTCACATTCTGGCCCCGTCAGGAGCAAAACGGCGTCTTTTTCGTTAGAAAGGAAGCATGGGGAACCTCGGTCAGGAATATAGATGACGACTACGTACAAAAGCGGCTAGGAAAATAGGCGCTTTGGAGGGAAGACCATGGAATTGGATCGCGCGTTAAATATATACAGGACGATGGTCGAAATCCGCGATTTTGAAATGAAGGCCATTTGGCTCTTCGAGAACAACTACCTGCGCGGGTCGGTTCACGTATACGTAGGCGAGGAGGCAATCGCTTCGACGGTTTGCTCGCGCCTGACGGACGAGGACTATATCGCCAGCACCCATCGCGGACACGGGCATTGCATTGCCAAGGGCGCGAGGCTCGACTACGCGATGGCGGAATTGATGGGCAAGCAAACGGGCTACTGCAAGGGGCGCGGAGGCTCTATGCACATAGCGGATCTCACAAAGGGCAATTTAGGGGCTAACGCCATTGTCGCGGGAGGCGTTCCAATAGCGACGGGCGCGGCGCTCGCCTGCAAGATGAAGGGCAATAAAAACGTCGCCGTCTCGTTTTTCGGCGACGGAGCGACGAACGAGGGCGTATTCCACGAGGCGCTCAATATGGCCTCTATATGGAAGCTTCCAATTGTATACGTCTGTGAGAACAACGGCTATGGCATATCTGTTCCGGCGTGGCAGTCCACGGCGGTAGAGGATATATCCGTTCGAGCCGCCGCCTACGACATGCCGGGCGAGACGGTTGACGGAAACGACGTAGAGGCCATAGACGCGGCCTTCGCGCGGGCGCTCGAAAGGGCGAAAAGCGGCAAAGGGCCGTCGCTTATCGAGTGCAAAACCTACCGCTGGATGGGGCACTGGACGGGCGACCCGCAAAACTACCGCACCCGCGAGGAAGTTGAGGCGTGGAAGGAAAAATGCCCGATAAAGCGCTTTAAAAAAAGGCTTATTGAAATGGGAGCTGACGCGGCTGAGATAGAGAAAATCGAAGAATCTTCCCGGGAAAGCGTAGAAGCGGCGGCGAGATTCGCCATCGACAGCCCGCTTCCCGACCCCGCGCACGTGCTCGACGACGTATTTTACGAAGGAGGCGCGGAATTATGAGCGTTAAAACCTACGCCATGGCGGTCAGGGACACCATCGCCAGCGAAATGCGGCGCGACGGGCGCGTGTTCATAATGGGCGAGGACATAGAGGAAATAGGCTCCATATTCGGCTGTACGCGCGGATTAAAAGACGAGTTCGGCCGCGAGAGGGCGTTTAACACGCCCATATCAGAAGCGGGCTTCGTTGGCGTGGGACTTGGCGCGGCCTGCGCCGGAATGAGACCCATAGTCGAATTGCTATATATGGATTTCTCGCTTGTCGCGATGGATCAATTGCTCAATCAGGTCGCCAAGACGCGCTATATATTTGGCGGAAAGGCCAAAATTCCGCTGGTCATTCGCGGTCAGCAGGGAATAGGTAGGGGCAACGCTGCGACTCATTCACAGTCGATGGAAACCTTCTTCATGCACTTTCCGGGGCTTAAAGTCGTCTGCGCCCGCGACGGGCTAACGGCCTGCGGGCTTTTACGCACCGCCATAAGGGACGATAATCCCGTTATGTTCTTCGAACACAAGGCGCTGT
>JAUNBY010000397.1 GCA_030526935.1 Clostridia bacterium | reverse complement strand
AGGCGGCATGCCGTTCTTCCTTGCCTCTCCTGGCTGAAAGCCGCGCGTAGCGCCATGGAGAGGTGCCCGCCGCAGCGGGCGGAGAGGTTCCCCCGTGAGGGTGTTACGACTCTTGGGTTGATGACATTGCCTTACAGGAGAGGCAGACGCCCCTACGGATTTGTTGTTGTGTGAGGTTATTCGTTTAGCGCGACAGACAACCCGCATTTTACCGCCAAACTTTGATTTAATGGAGGATACTATATGAACTACCGCGAACTGGGCGCAACGGGACTGAAGGTCAGCGAGATCGGCCTTGGCTGCGAGGGTATGATGGAAGAAAACTGCGCCATGACCGCCAAATTGTTTGACCGCGCCGAGAGCCTTGGCATAAACTACTTTGACATGTACAGCTCCAACCCCGACCTTCACCGCGCGATAGGGGCGGCGCTCTGCGGTCGGCGCGACAAATTCCACATTCAGGCGCACATAGGCTCGGCGTGGATAAACGGCCAGTACGAGCGCGTAAGGAAGCTGGAACTTGTCAAACGCGCCTTTGACGAACAGCTCGAACGCCTTGGGGTCGGATACATAGACGTCGGCGCGATACACTATATAGACGCACTCGACGACTGGCGCGGCATCGTCGATGGGGGTGTTCTGGAATACGCCCGCGAGCTTAAATCGAAGGGCCTTATTCGCCACATCGGAATCAGCAGCCATAACCCGCAGGTCGCGCTTGAAGCGGCGAAAAGCGGGCACATAGAGGTCATAATGTTCTCGGTGAACCCCTGCTACGACCTTCTCCCGGCGACCGAGGACGTGGAAGACCTCTGGCGCGAGGAAAGCTATAAATCCCCCCTCGTAAATATCGACCCCGACAGGTCGCTCCTTTACGAGACCTGCCAGCGCCTGGGCGTGGGCATAACCGTCATGAAGCCCTTCGGCGGCGGAGACCTGTTGAGCGAGTTTTCGCCCGCCGGAGCCGCTCTGGGCGTAAATCAGCTCATACACTACGCGCTCACGCGTCCCGCCGTTTCAACGGTGCTCGTAGGCGCGCACAGCGTTGAACAGCTCGACGACTGCGCCCGTTACGAGGACGCTTCCGATGAGGAGCGCGACTATGCCGCCGCGTTTTCGGGCATGTCAAAGGTATCATGGAAGGGCTATTGCATGTATTGCGGGCACTGCGCCCCGTGTCCCAAACATATATCGGTCGCGGACGTCACGAAGTTTCTCAATCTGTGCAAGGCGCAGTCCACGGTTCCCGAGACCGTCCGCGAGCACTACGCCGCGCTCAACCACCACGCGGGCGAGTGCATAATGTGCGGCGCCTGCGAAACCCGCTGTCCCTTCGACGTAAAGATACGCGACAATATGCGCGCGGCCAAAGAGGTCTTCGGGTACTGAGGCTGGACTATACCGCCAACAGCCTCGCCGCGCCCGCCAGCGTCAATCCACCCTGCATATACGCGGCGTATATCGACGCGAGGTCGATGAGGCTGTCATCGACCTCTTCCTCGAAGCATCCAACATCTCTCATGGACTCTATAATGTCCTCGCTTGCGGGCATGTCGTTTACTATGCCGAGTATGCTTTTATACATTGTCTCGAAGGCGCCGGCCTGCCTTTCGAGGCATTTTTTAACGTTTCCAGGCCACATGTCCGTCACGCGTCCCGCGTTGCCTTTGAAGCCCGCGGCGATTTCGCCGTCTACGTCTATCGCGCCAAGGTTTTCGCCGATTGGCGGATGGCCAGCCGTCCTGAACCGGTCGATTTGCCTCAGGCAGCGCGCGACGCTGGCCGCGAGAAGCGCCCCGTAGGAATACCCCTGTCCGCCGTTCATGGCGCAATAGTCGGCCATGGAATGCTCCGTAGATTCGATGGGAACTATAAGACCCGTCTGAGCGGTTATAAACCCCGACAGAATCAGCGATTCCATCAGAATTTCGATTCCCCGGTCGCGGGCGTTGGCTATGTCGTCTTTTGATTTATACACGCGGTCGGCGGCGAAGCCGAGCGCTTTTACGAATGTGGGGCAGATCTTTTCGCAGCTTGTGAGGCGCCTTAAGCGCCAATCGGCGATGCAGAGATACCTTGACATCATCTCGGCGTAGCCCTTGGCGAGCTGGAGACGGGGAGCGAGCTTCAGAATCGAGGTGTCGCACAGTATCAGTTCCGGCCCCGCGCCCTTTATTCTGACCGGAAGCCCCGCGAGATACGCCTTTCCTATAGTCGATGGATAAGCGGCCGTGGACGCGCCGGTCGCGACTAAAACCAGCGGCCTTTCCGTCTGCGAGGCGAGTACGCGCGCGATTTCAACCACCGCGTCGCATCCCACGCATACGAAAAAGTCCGTATCCATGCGCATCGCCAGAAGCGCCCGGCCCAGCGCGCTTTCATCGGCAACGGAGTTGTCGGGAAATACAAGCGCCGTCACGTCGAACTGCTCCGCCAGAAGCGTTTGTTTGACGCGCTCGCCCGCGACGGCATAAGAATATTCGTCGGATATCAAAACCAGTCTCTTTCCGAGGTCGCGCCGCTTTATCATCGCCGCGAGTCCCCCCGAGACGCCTTCGCCTATATATACATCCTGAGTTATCGACCTGTGGTCGAACGGACAGTCGCAAGACAGCCCCGAAACGACCATACGCCGCGATTTTGAATAGCTTACTCCTATGGACACATTCCCGCCTCCAAGCCATATCGGATGAGAACATTGTACACCAAACCCGGTAAAGCCGCAAGTGGCAAATGAGATAAAAGCGCAAAAGCATGACCGCGCGGGTTACTATTCACCCTTGTTTTACGAGACTATAGACGCCTTGCGATATTTCCGGG
>JAUNBY010000027.1 GCA_030526935.1 Clostridia bacterium | reverse complement strand
TTCATCGGCACATCATCCAACGGAATGAACGGCTTGGTGCAGGTTGAAGTTACGGTTGAAAATAGAAAGATGACGGCTATAAAGGTCACGCAACAGTCTGAAACCGAAGGTATAGGTACCGTCGCATTCGCGCCTTTGATCGAGCAGGCGCTTGAAAAGCAGTCCGCGAACGTCGATACCATAGGTGGCGCGACCATCACATCTGAAGCGTTTAAAGAAGCGTTGCAAAACGCACTTTATAAAGCCGGAATTTGATTTTCCATGTAGATAGACACTGGGGCGTCGGGCATAATGCCTGACGCCCCGCTTTATCGTTCGACACATAATGCCCATTAACTCTAGCTATGATATGGAGAAGTATTTTCGACGGCAAAAACTGAAGTTTATAAATAAACGCGCGGAACATGCGGCGGGGAACCCCCGCCGCAAAGGATAAAATCCGTATTTTTCCTGCGTTAAAAGCGCCGCGCGGTAACTATTGTTATATGACATTTTTCGTGTAACAGGCAACATTTGAACCGATTGCAACGTCATAATGACGCAAACAAATCCGAAAGCGAGTGAAGCAGTTATGAGACGAAGATATGCCGCTTTTGTCGTTATGCTGGGCACGGTTCTTTTAATGAAGCTAAGTTTGCCCGTCGTCGCCGAAATGGTTACCGACGCGGCGATAAGCCAGGCCTACAAATGCGAAGCGACATCCATGCTTGGTTCAGACGACGCCATAGCGTGCATCCTGACGAAAGAGACGAGCGCCGCCGAGGGCGATACCCCCGAAGACGCCATAATAACCTCGAGCCAAAAAAAGACATATACAAATGGAGATTTGCTGGTTGAGATGAGTCTTACGGTTTCCGGTCGAGAAGCGACGGATGAAGAATGGGCTGATATAATGTCATGGATAGACTTTTCCATAGCTTCGGCAAATATCGACCTCGACAGTCTCGACGCAGAACAGGCGGCAAGGGCGCTGCTCAGCACCGTTACAACGGCGCAGAACAGGCTCGTTTCAAGCGACGGGCAGGCGACTCTGTTCGACCGCTCTACGCTTTCAATCGACTCTGTGAGCGCCTGGAAGCCCTATTACGCCCCGCTTGCCAGAGGGGATAAAAACGACGACGTAGCTAAACTTCAACAGCGTCTAATAGACCTTGGATATCTTAACGACGTTGCGGACGGCCAATTCGGAAAGAAAACCGCCGATGCGGTCACGGCGGCGCAGCAGGAGCTTCTCGAGTGGGAAATGGCCACATATGCCGCGAGTTTTGAGGCTGAGCGCGAAGAAGTTATGGCGACGCCCGCGCCGGAATCCGCGGACGGCGACGAAGGAAATGAGACTGGCGACACAGTCGATGATGTACAAACCACCGCCACCGCCTACCAGCCGGAAACCGCGGTAGACGGCGTCGCGGGGCAGATATTCCTGATGAGGCTTTATTCCGATGTGTTCCCGATAACCGTGCCAGATCTTTCAACCGCGAGCAGCGGACTTGTCGAAAGGATGCAGAGAAGGCTTATAGAGCTTGGCTATCTGGCCGACGACGCCGACGGGCATTTCGGGTCGAACACAAGGCGCGCCGTGCTGCTTTTCCAGCACTACAACGGCATTGAGAAAACAGGAGTGGCCGACGAAGAATTCCAGAGGCTTGCGTACTCAGAAAACGCCATCTCTCCCGAGAATCCGTTTTTGACGAGCGGCAGTTCCGGAGACGACGTGCTGAAGCTTCAAAACTTCCTTATAAGGCTCGGCTTCATGCGCGAGTCAGCCGACGGCGACTATGGCCCCGCGACAAAGAGGGCTGTAGAGAAGGTGCAGCAGTACCTGCGCGAAAAGGAGATTGAGCGGCTCACAGAGCAGGCTATAGCCGAAATGACGAGGACGTACTCCGCGCCGTCCGCTCAGACGCTCTCCGGCGGTGGCGAACAGGGCGTGACGACCATATCGGCGCAGATTACGCCCGCCCAGCCCGACATAAGCGACATAGAGGTCACGCCCACCATGGAGGTCACGGGAGTAGCCGACCCGCTGTTCCTGGACGAATTGTATTCGTACGAAATAGACTGGATACCTCAAACGCTTAAAAACGGCGATTCAAACCTTGACGTAGAAAGGCTTCAGCGAAGGCTTCAAAACCTCGAATACATTTTCACGACGCCGGACGGAAGCTATGGAAACGCTACGGAAACCGCCGTGCGAACATTCCAGGAAAGAAACAACCTTGGAGTTGACGGTGTAGCCGGAACGGAAACCCTTAGAAAGCTTTTTTCCGACGACGTTAAAAAGGCGCTCAAGCCCTATGTGCTCGAGGTCAGCACCTCAAAGCAGCGCGTTTACGCCTACGCCCCCGATGAGAACGAGCAGTATACCGTATTGGCAAGAACCATGATATGCTCTACGGGTCTGAGCTCGACGCCCACACCTAAGGGCACCTACCAGTCCTCCACAGGCCCCGGCGCGCGCTGGCATTACTTCAAGAAATTCTCCTGCTGGGCGCAGTACGCTTACTACATACAGGGAGACATCATGTTCCACTCGGTACTGTATGGCTCAAAGGGAGGATCGGTGACGTCTTCCTCGGTACGCAACCTCGGCAGCAAAGCCTCGCACGGCTGCGTTCGCCTGAAAGTAGAGGACGCTAAATGGATATATGAAAACTGCCCGATGAATACGAAGGTTATAGTATATTGATAACAGGATAATCGAGGAGCCATGCGGCTCCTCGATTTCATCTGTAGCGCCATATGCAGTATCCCGTGATACTGGAGAAGAAGCAATCATTAGTTACAGAAGACTGTGTTTGGAACGAAGTCGGAACAATCGATGAAACCTTTCTGCAGCTTTCGCCATGGGCAGTATGGAGTATTCCGGATTTGATTGAACGATTGGAAAACAATTGGCGCTTGAGTGATTGGCGTTAGCAGGCTTATAGTACACTTCAACAATTCGAGAAGGGCTCCGGAAAGAGCTGTGCGTTGATACCGACATCAATACCACCGCGTAGATTGTCAGCAAAACAGGAATTGATGTGGAAAAAATGCATATTTAACGCGCGGGTAGGAAATCGAGCTTGTATGTTCTGACTACATATGATACCATTTCAGACAGTTATGAAAAGGCGTGTATGACATCGGCGTATGCAGGCTAGGAAAAAAAGTAGGAAAAAAGTGACCATCCTGATATGAGGAGATGTTTGTAGTATGAAGCGCTTCGTTAAGAATCGACCGGTTATATTCTCGTGCATTGTAGCCTTTGCAATATTTATTATCACTAACCTTTTTTCGGTCGTAGCTGTTCAACCGGATCACTATTGGTTAGAAGAATATGCAAATGGATCAATCGTTCTTATCCTGCTAAGTCTTTCCGTTGGGCAATTTAGAGCATCTAGAATGGCTTCAGCGAGATCAAGAAGACTGATGTCGGTTATGCATATAATTCTTGGGGCTGTATTTGTACTGGGAATTGCCATACTTGGGATTGGTCTTTTCGTTGTCATGACTGAGGGAAGATGATTTATAAATACTCAGGTGTGAAAAAAGGGTGGTAGACAGTATGAAACGAGGCGATCTTTTTAAAACATTTGTCAAGATCTGCGTAGGAGGATTCTTTGCTATTCTGCTTATATGCACTATCCTTGTCTTGCTTATTCCTTTTTTACAGTGATTTCTTATTTACATACGCGTTTAGCCAGTCCGGTTCAAACCCCGGGCTGGCATTTTCATACCCAATAATAGCACCAATAGAGGGAGGAGGCGATGCCTATGGACGGAGAACATGTGAGTATGGATCTGTTTGATGAGCGGCGTGTTCTCGCGAAAGGCGAAAGTTGGACGGGGAAAAATAGAAAAACCCGTGGACGGATGAGGACAGTCGGCTTTTTGTAGAACTTGCTACAGAATATATGCAAAAGACCCACCATTTCTGGTGGATCTGATGGTAGCGGCGACTGGATTCGAACCAGTGACACTCCGGGTATGAACCGAATGCTCTGGCCAACTGAGCTACGCCGCCAAATGGTTGCGGGGGAGGGATTTGAACCCTCGACCTCCGGGTTATGAGCCCGACGAGCTACCGGACTGCTCTACCCCGCGACGACAGGTGTTAGTATAACATGGCGGCAGGATAATGTCAATAGCTTTTATGGTTTATTCTGATGTATTATTTGTGTAAATTGTGGCCATTGTACTTTTGCGGCTGACAGATGGTTTTTGTATCCGGCTCATAGCTACTCGCAAATATCGTAATCAGAAATTCCTCTATTGCCGCTAAAACAGATATAGCGCAAGCGATAAGGCAGAGAATGCCCAAATCCATAAACGGCGCTAAATACGGCAGGAAGAAAAGCGCTGCGCCCGCCGCTTTGTTTAAAGCCGTATGAAACGAGATGAATCTTTTGAATCTAACCGCCCCGACGCCATAGCCGGAAATCTTTATCGCCGCAACGATTATTATACCGGTCACCGTCCATGGAACGGCTTCTATGATTCCCGGCAACAGCTTTATTCCCGCCGCCGCGATGAATACCACATCCGCCGCGCTGTCAAGAAGCGCGCCCTTTGCGCTGCCGCCTCCGGATTTTCTGGCTATAAAGCCATCCAGCATATCGCTTATTCCGCAGTATGTATAAAAGCAAAAAAACTCAAATGACCAATCCGGAAAAAACAGCATTATTCCGGACGCGATCATTCGAGTAACGGTGATTATATTGGCAAGCCGCTTGAAATGGATATTCACTTTAGCGCGCGCCGAGATTTTGAACGGCCTTCATGCCTGTTATAGCAGCCTTTATGTCGCATTACCTTCTGTTACGACGCCTTCGATTATTGTTTCCTCTCCGGGAACGTCGGCTTCTCCTCCCGCATTCACAGTGGGGATTATGTAAATCGTCGAACTGTTCCTTCCCGCATTATTGGACGAGCCTTTCGTCATAACCATGAAGGACTTGCTTAAGCGCTTTTCCTCCATGAAGATCTCAACGGGATAGGCTTTGGCGCTGTTTTCAGGACTGGCGGGGTCGTTTACGAGTATCATGCCGTCATCCGTCACGCCCCGGAGGACTATATAGTGACCTTTCTGAGTGAAGTATCCGCTTCCCATATGGGCTATTACAGGCACTCCGTCTTTCAGCAATTGCTGAAGTTCCGCGGCGCTCAGAGACTGCCAATCCCCTTTGACGTTATATCTTTCGGCGAGCTTTGTCAGCGTGTTATGGCTTAATCCGTTTCCGTTGTACATTCCGTCCTGGCAAGCCTCTCTGAAAAGCGTATATGGCGATTGCTGCGTATTACCGGTAAGGTAGGCTATGACCATCGAAAGACTCGTTGCTCCACAACCGGATGTCGCTACGGAACGCGCGGTTCCGTTGTATACGCATACCGTCTGCGTGAAGTCCCCCTGATAAAGCTGCGGAATCGCCATTCCGCCTTCGCCCATTACGATATATTTCGCCCAGCTGGAAATTTTGTTTTTGTTCCTGTCGAGCTTTGTAAGGCCGGAATCGTCCTTGTCTTCAACCGTTTCGCCGTTCATCCCGGGATCGGATTTGTTAGAACCGTTGACTATTCGGACGTTTTGCACTACTTGCGTTATCGTCTCATCGTCGGGAGTGTCGCCTTCTTCATCATTTTCATCCGTATCGTCGGCATCGTCGTCGGTATCGCCTGTTTCGTCCGGGTCGGAACTCACTTTCTTAAGGCTTGCTTTTTTAATAAAGCCGGTGTTGCCGCCATATGATACTTTGCACCATGAACCGGATGTTGAAAGAACGGATACCTTAACGCCCTTGGGAATCCTCCCAAGCACCTTTGAATCGATGCTCTTCTTTTTATATATCTTTGTCGATCTTTTTGTGTACCTTGCGGTCGATTTTGACTCGGCAACGACCGCTCCCTCCGCTTGCGCAAGGCACGCGGGAAGCGCGATAGTGATATAGGCGATAAGAAGCAATATCGACAAAAACTTTCCTGATTTCTTGATCTTAATACTCTTTTCCTCCCCTCGTTAATCCCTGTCACGGGAATAGCGAAATTAAAGGCTGCCAGAGCTTTGAAATACAGAGTTTCTCGCCTTCTGACACAATCCTCCCTTGACGAAACATATTATATCACAGCAAGCGCAGTGTGTCAAATAAAAAAACCAGTTTTGGCAAATTTTGTACTACACCGTTAACTTTAGAATACATGTATGGTCATGTATCTGGTTTGAGAAGTACAAATCGTATATATCGGGCAATCGAGTCGAATTTCTGGCGGCCGTAACCGTGCCGCGGCTATTTTGCGCCTTTTGAGCACTGCGGTTCCAGGCGCGGACTATATCGACCCGATTCTCCGAAATAATATCATATGACGGCTCCATTTTCAACTACTTTTACATGTACACAGCGATATGCTATTATGAAATTTGTATAAAACACATTTGGATGTGGTATAATTAAAACGATGTGCGCGGTAACGGCGCGCTGCGCTATTGTTTGAAGACGCGGTATACGACGCTTACGGAGGGAATATGCGAAAGAACGGCTCTAACGGGTATCCATGGCGCTACGCCTGGTTTTTCATGGCGTACTACGCGGCTAATTCCATATATCAGAACTACATAACCGTTTATTTCGATTCGACGGGACAGACGACGGCGCAAATAGGTATGCTCATGGGCGCCGTGCCCATCATGTCCATGCTGGCGCAGCCGTTTTTCGGCAATTTGGGCGACCGATCCAAAAGCCGCTCGCGACTTTTGTTGATTTTATGCGTGTTGTCCGCAACCGCCCTTTTTTGTATGCGTTTAAGCGGCGATTTTTACTGGCTGATGATCATGATATGCCTTTTTGCCGCTACGTTTATTACGATACAGCCGCTCAACGACTCCATAGTTCTCGAGGCTCTGAGCGAAAGGCGCATGCCTTTCGGACCGCTTCGCATGATGGGAAGCGTGGCGTTCGCCATAGCCGCGGTCGTGGTAGGCGGTTTTTTAGACAGTCGCGTCGAACTTGCTCCCGTGATCGCGGGAGGCGTGATATTGCTCGCCGCCCTGTGCACACTCGCGCTTCCCAAGGCTCCGGGACATATGACGAACGACAACAAGACGTCTATGCTGTCCATTTTGAAGATCAAAGGTCTTGTGCCGCTTCTGACGCTGGAATCGCTTTTGCAATTGACGCTCGGGTTTTTCTACTCGTTTTTCTCAATACACTTTCTCACGCTTCCGGGCGCGAATTCCAGTCTTCTGGGCATAGCCTACATTATTTCCGCGCTCAGCGAAATACCATATCTCATATTCGCGGACAGGCTGTTCGACAAATACGGCGCGGGCAAGATGATGTTATTGAGCGGAGTTGTGCTTACAATTCGCTGGACGGTTCTAGCGAGCGTATCAAACGTGGCCGTCGTAATGTCCAGCCAGCTTCTTCACTGCCTCGCGTTTGCCGTTTTGACGGTATCTATGGGCAAGCATATAAATAAAGTAGTGCCCGACGAGCTGAAAGCCCGCGGGCAGATGCTTTTGACCATAATAAGCTTCGGCGTTCCGCGCGTAATAGGTAATATCGGAGGCGGCGCGCTGGCGCAGGTCATAGGTATACAACCGAGCTTTTACTACATGGCGGCTTTGGCGTTTATAACGCTCATATGCTTCGCGCCAATGTACCTTAAAAAACGCGCGACGTAGATTATTTCTCGACGGCGTGCGTGTCGGCGGACATATCCTTTGTCAGATCCAGCTTGCCAAAGTCGATGTCTTTAGGCAATTCCATATTAAGGCTGCATAGACGAGTAAACGCGGCCTTGCCGGACGCGAGAGACAGATCCACGACATGACCGCCGATTTTCCGATCCGCCGACACAAAGTGGGTATGCCAGCCGGGAAGGTTGCAGCCTTTCGCGAAACTGGGCGTGTACAAGGATACGACGCTTCCGCGAAGATTGGTTCCCGTAAAGACGCGCTGGCGCTTCGACGCTTCCCTGAGCGTGGGGTACGGAGGGACGCAACCTACGAGCACCCTTACGGTGACGCTTTGAAAAAATCCGTCGAGCCGCGCCATGTAGAAATGATTAAAGTTATCCAGTACGCCGGACAGGGCTTTTTCGAGGCTCCCAAGCGTGGTCGTCAGAGATATGTCGGTTATCCATTCGGTGTCAAATTCGGCTACGCAGGCAAAGGGCAGCTTTTCGTCGTCGGACGCCAGGGCTACGCGTCCGTCCGACATGGCCTTGTAAAATTTCCCGTCAACGGCTATCAATTCGCCGTCCGCGCCCTCGAACGTGCCTATGCCGGTGTCGCCGTTTTCACGTATGGCGCCAAGAGTCTTGACGCCCGAAAACCATCCCTGCATGAGCGAATCCATGGTCGATACCTGATAAAGCGTGTTTTTCAAAACAAAACCCCCTTTGTGATTATTATACACATACCGGCGATTATGTCAACATAAAGGAGCGGCTATGAACAAGTTCTTCGATATACACAGATATGACGTCGCAGGCTCTACAAACGATATAGCCAAGCGCATGGCTCAGGAGGGCAGGGGAGAGGGCTTCGTGGCTATAGCCCGCGAGCAGACCGCCGGACGCGGGCGAATGGGGCGCGCCTTCTTCTCCCCCGGAGGTTGCGGGCTTTATATGTCAGTGCTGCTTCGCCCCCATCTTTCCCCGGGCGAAGCGCTCAGAATAACGACCATGACCGCCGTAGCCGTATGCGAGGCCATAGAGGGCTATTGCGGAACAGACGCGCGCATCAAATGGACAAACGACGTCGTGGCAGGCGGCAAAAAGGTGTGCGGCATACTGACCGAATCGGGAATATCACGCGATGACAGGCTGGACTACGCGGTTGTGGGACTGGGTCTTAACATACTTTCTCCCCCGAACGGCTATCCCGAAGATATAAGGAATAAAGCGGGAGCGCTATACGTCGGACAATGCCCCGATACCGCCCGCGACGACATTGCGCAAAGGATACTGGAAAGGCTGCATCACTACTATACAAGGCTTCATGAAAACGAGTATGTATCAAAGTATAAAGCTCGCTGCGCAACATTGGGAAGCGATGTGGAGATTGTCGTTCCAAACGGAGTAAACAGATTTGCCCGCGCCGTGGACATAACGGATGACTGCGCGCTCGTGGTTGAGTTCGACGGCGGGGAAAAGGCAGTTTTATCATCGGGAGAGGTCATAGTGAGGTACGAGTATGAATAACGCAAAGTATATGACGAGAATCGCCCTGTGTGCCGCGTGCATATGCGCTCTTTCACAAATAACAATACCCATGCCGTCGGGAGTGCCCCTTACGCTTCAGACGTTCGCCGTGGCGCTAGCGGCCGGCTTACTGGGCACAAAGCGCTCGATAATCTGCGTGGTGCTTTATCTTTTCATAGGGGCTGCCGGGCTTCCGGTGTTCGCGGGATTTACCGGGGGTATATCCAGGTTCGCGGGGCCTACGGGCGGATTTCTCATAGGCTTTATACCGATGGCGGCGCTTTGCGGAATCGACAGTTCAGTTGTAAACGGCGGCTGTGAAAAATCTCAGTCCAAGTGGATGCCGCTGTCGCGCGTAATGGCGATACTCGCGGGCGTCGTTGCCTGTCATGCTTTCGGAGTCGCGCATTTCGCTTTCACAGCGGGCGTCAACGCGGTGCAGGCGTTTGTAACGGTGAGCGCGCCGTATATCATCAAAGACGCGGTATGCGCGTATGTCGCCGTCATGCTGGCCGAAAGGATTAAGTTTTCCGCAAGGCTATGGATATAGCGCCATGAAGTCGGACGAAGGACTCGAAAAGCTCTTAAAATCGAAGAAATACCGGGATATAAGCGAGGACGCCGTAAAGCGCGTGTACGAGGAGGCGCTTTCTCGCCAAGCCTCCGCCAAGCTTGCGGACAAGGCGGCGAGGGCGAAGCTTCATCAGATAACGGGGGCGTTTATTACCCCCGACGGTATAAAAAAAGCCCGCGAGTATTTAACGGCTTTCACGGCGGGCGACGAGACGGCGTTGAACCTCGCGCTGGCTTTACACGCCTCGACATTTGAAAGGCCGCAAGCCGAAAAACTGTATGAGAAGGTTTTGTCGTTCGTCGGAAAGCCAAGGCTTACGCTCGACCTCGCTTGCGGGTTGAATCCGTTGGTGCTCGGCCGGATGGGGCTTAAGGTGTGGGCGTGCGATATAAGCGTCGGCGCGGTAGAGATAGTTAACGAATGGTCCGGGAAGTGCGGTTGGGATGTACGAGCCCATCCCATGGATCTCATACAGACACAGCCGCCGCCGGGAGACCTGGCTCTTTTCATGAAACTGTTGCCTTTGATGGAAAGGCAGCGGCGCGGCGCGGCCGCGGAGCTTCTTAAGAGGACGACGGCCAGATTCAAGCTCGTAACTTTTCCAACGAGGACGCTCACCGGGCGCGACGTAGGAATGCAAAGGCACTACGCCGAGTGGTTCGAACCGATGATAGGCGACGATATACGCCTTCTGGACAGCTTCGTTCAGGACGACGAATTGTGCTATCTGCTGGAGGATTTAAATGTCTGAATTATACGTAGTGGCTACGCCCATAGGCAATCTTGGCGACTTGACGCCCCGCGCGGGCGAGGCCATATCAAACGCCGATTTGATAGCCGCAGAAGATACGCGGGTGACTATGAAGCTGCTAAACCGCCTCGGAATAAAAAAGCCACTGGTTTCGTGCCACAGGCACAACGAAGGGACGGTGGCACGGGGGCTCGTCGAACAAATGCTCGCGAGGGAAATGAAGCTTTGCCTCACATGCGACGCGGGAACCCCCGCCATTTCAGATCCCGGATGCGAGCTGGTCAGGCTGTCCATAGAAGCGGGAATAAGGGTTATACCCGTTTGCGGACCCAGCGCCATAACCGCGCATTTGTCGTGCTGCGGTTTCGATTGCCGGGAATTTGCGTTTTACGGCTTTCTGCCGCGGGAAAAAAAGGCGCTGCGTGAAAAGCTTATGTCGATACGTCGCCAGGGCATGGCGGTGGCGGTGTTCTACGAATCGCCTCACCGCGTGGTGGAGCTTATAAAAACCATAGCTCAAACGATTCCGGGATGTTCGGTAAGCGTAGCCTGCGATATATCAAAACTCTATGAAAAGATAGAGACCGGGCCGTGCGAAGCGGTATTGGAACGGCTTATGTCAAACGCGAACGTCGAAAAGGGCGAGTACAGCATAGCTGTAGCTATTCCTCCGGAAGCGCGGGTTAAAGAGGATAGCGGGAAGACGAGCTGCGAGGCCGCGTTATTCGAGCGCCTTCTCGCGGGAGAAAATATGGCGGGAGCTTGCGAAAAGGCCATAGAAGCGGGATTCGCCAGAAACGAGGTTTACCGCGCGAAACTGCGCATAAGCAGGTTTTTGGAGGAATTCGAAGCATAATTAAAGACCGGCGCGGCATGCCTCATTTTGAGATATGCCGCGCCGAATCATTCGATTATGAAATCAGGCGAGTATCAGCCCGCGTACATCGCCCAATGCTCGGCCCACTTTTCGAGAAGGGCTTCCTTCTGAGTTCCGAGCCACTCCCAGTCGATTTCGACAAGTCCAAGCTCCTCGTCAGCGGGGTAGTTCTCGTACCTTATTTGGTTGTTGGTGCCGCGAGCGCAGTTTTCATCGACGCGTGCGAGCTGGTAATCGACCGATCCGCAGAAATCGAGGAAGGCCGCGGCGGCTTCGTAGTGCTGGCAGTCCTTTATCATGCCGGCGCCGGAAGCGCAGGCGGTGTTGCCCTCTACGGGGTAGACGAGGGTGATGTTGTCCGCGCCGTTCTTTTCGATCTGCATCTGCACGATGTTTTCATAGGTGAGTCCAACTACGTACTCGCCGCTTATGACGGAGCGGAATACGGTTGAAGACGAGGTGGTGATTACGCCGTCGGCGTTTTCCATGAGGGCGTCGATGTACTCCCAGGACTTATCGTCGCCGAAGGAATCGCCCATAAGAGCCAGAATGGTGTGGAACTGGCGGTAGGCGGAGGACGACGCCGCGGGGTCGGCCATTATTATCCTGCCCTTGAGAGCGGGGTTAAGGAGGTCTTCATAGCCGTTTATCTCTATGCCAAGTTCGTTTACCAGGTCGTTGTTGACGACGAGAGCCATGTACTGCACGTCGAAGAAGGTGTAGAATCCATAGGGATCGAGCTTGTTAAGCTCGGTAGAAATAGTGGGGGTGTATTGCTGAAGCACGTCGTGATAGGTGGTGCCGTCCGACTCGAACAGTCCGCCCATTATGACGTCGGCCTGGGGGTTGTTGATCTCGCCGCGGGCGCGGGCGATGAGCGTACCGACTGAGCCGCTTATCCACTCGATGGTGCAATTGGGATAGTACTCATACCAGATGGCTTCGACGGTCGCCTGCTGCGGATCGTCGAGAGTCGAGTAGACGACTACGGTGTCGCCGATGGACGACGGATCTTCGCGAACCCATGACGGCTTTTCCTCGGCCACGGATATGCCCGCGAAAGACAGAGCCATAATCAGAGCCAGAACCATAACCAGCAGTTTCTTCATGTTGAGGTTTCCTCCTAAGATAATTTGTTATATAAAGCCCGTAGGCTATATATCGTTTCTACACGCTCATCCTCTCGGAGCCGCGCGTACAGATGAGATAGAGAACCAGGCACACCACTGTCAACAGCGTCGTAACCGTCGCGAACGCGGAGGCGGTTCCATAGGAGCCGAGCTGTATCGACGAATAGGTCGAAAGCGTCAGGGTGATGGTGCGGTTGTTATAGAGGAAGATACCGCTCGACATCTCGGTAATGATCGACACGAAGCTCAATATCGCGCCGGAGATGATTCCGCGCGACATCTGCGGAACCGTTATCAGAACGAAGGTCTTGAGCTTGGAGGCGCCGAGGCTTATTCCGGCTTCCTCCGTACTTATTGGAATTTGCATCATCGTCGCGGTCGCGGAGCGGCTTGTATACGGCATTCGCCTTATAGTCAGCGCGATTATCATTATAGCCAGCGTTCCCGTGAGCGACAATACCCCGCTGTTAAACGCTATGATGAGCGATATACCTATGACCGCGCCGGGCATTATATACGGAAGCATCGATATTGTATCTATGGTGTGGTTGAGCGTGTTGGAACGCCTGACGACGAGATACGCTACGAGCACGGCGATAACAATGATTATGGCGAGCGATATAATGCTTATGACGAGAGTATTCTGTATCGAGCGCCCAAGTAGCCTCCTGATAGCGTTTGTGTAATTGGACATCGAGTATGTGTTCTGCGCCACCTGTCCCCTATAGTCGCGGAAGGAATCGAAAATAATGTATATCTGCGGAAGCATGGCGACGGCTATGAGCGCGTAGCAGTAAAAGTGCATCAAAAAGCCGCCTACGCCCTTGGGCTTCTTCTTTTGTATCGGGTGAAGCGAGTTTATCGAGAACTTGAAGCGATTGGTGACAAACTGCTGAAGCAGGAATACGACCGCCGTCAGCAGTATCGCCAGTACGCTTACCGCCGAGGCGAAGTTATAATCAGCGCCGACCTCGCTCAGGAACGAATCGTATATCAGAACCGGGAAGGTCTTAAAGCCCTCTCCGATTATGGCAGGCGTTCCGAAGTCGGCGAAGGCCCTCATGAAGACTATAAGCGCCGCCGCGAGTATGGTGGGCATGGTGAGGCTCAGGATTATCTGGAAGAAGCGCTTGACTCCCGAACAGCCCAGGTTTGCCGAGGCTTCGACGAGGCTGTTGTCGATGTCCTGAAACGCGCCATTCATATATATCATGACCAGCGGGAAAAGCTTGAGCGATTGAACGAGCAGTATGCCGCCAAAGCCGTATATCGAGCCAAACTCAATTCCTATCGAGGATAAAAACCGGGTTATGACTCCGTTTCGCCCCAATAGCATTATCCACGAATACGCGCCTATGAACGGCGCCGACATGGTGCACAAAAGCGCCAGCACGAAAAGCACGCGCCTTCCACGAAGCGAGTAAAACGTAAAAAAATAGGAGAACGGGACGCCTATCAAAAGCGATATTCCCATGACCGCCGCCGATACCTTCAGCGAGTTTATGATGGTGTTGTAATAGTAGCTTCTCGAGAAAAATCTTATGAAAGCCCCGAGGGTGAATCCCTCATCGGCGGTGTAAAACGCCTCCCACATGAGCTTTACGCAGGGGTATATGAAAAACACAAGGAAAAGCAGCAGGAGCATTACCGCTATCCAATTCCAGATATCGCGCTTTTTTCCGGGCATGGTCACACCTCGCATTCATTGCGCACGCCGCTCATCAGGCTCATTCCGTCGGCGGCGCGGAATATATTGTACTTTTTAGTGTTGACCTTGACGCGAATGGACGAACCCGGTTCGAGTATCGATTCTATCTCGGTCTCCTGTATGATCTCGGCCTTTTCTCCGGTTTCGAGGGTGGTAAAGTAATGGGTATTGCTTCCAAGGAACACGCTGTCGTCTATGCGCGCGTTTATGCCGTCCTCGCCGTCTTTGGCGAAGAGCAGTTCCTCGGGGCGAATGGATATGCTCACCTTCTGGTTGGATGCAATAGCGGCATCCACGCCGGAGGCGTCTATCAGGGAACCGTTATTCAACTTCGCGAACCAGCGCCCGTTTTCCTCGACCAATTCCCCCGTAAGAATATTGCTCTTGCCTATGAATGTCGCGACGAACAGGTTCGCGGGGCGTAGATATATATCGCGGGGGAAGCCTATATGCTGTATCATGCCCTTATTCATAACGGCTATGCGGTCGGAGATGGCCATGGCCTCCTCCTGGTCGTGGGTGACGTAAACGGTCGTGATGCCGACGTTTTTCTGTATGTCCTTTATTACCGCCCTCATCTCGACGCGCAGTTTTGCGTCGAGGTTGCTGAGCGGCTCGTCCATAAGCAAGACATCCGGCCTTATGACCAGCGCCCTCGCCAGCGCCACGCGCTGCTGCTGTCCGCCGGAAAGTCTTTCTGGCATACGATCGGAGTATTCGTCGATTTTTACGAGCTTCAGGAATTCCTCGGTGCGCTTTTTTATTTCGGCTGAGGGTATTTTAACGTCGCGGTTTTTAAGGCCGAAAGCCACGTTTTTGCGCACCGACATATGCGGGAATATGGCGTAGTTCTGGAAGACCATGCCTGTATTTCGCTTGCCGGGGTCGATGTTGTTTATCAATTTGTCGTCGAAATAGAATTCGCCGCCCTCTATGGTGTTGAAGCCCGCTATCATTCGCAAAAGCGTCGTCTTTCCGCAACCCGAGGGGCCTAAAAGCGTAAAAAACTCGCCGTTCTTAATATTCAGCGACAAGTCGGGAATGACCGTGGTGGAGCCGTATTTTTTTACCGCGTGTTTGATGCTGATTCCTACACTCATGTATTTTCCTCCATTAGTCTGCACAATGAAACTATTATACATCATAACCATAGAAATTTCAACACGGATTATGTAATTTTGGTATAATTGAATAAATAAACATTGGACGACAGTCTGTCATACCCGGACGCGCCGCGAAAGCCCCGCAAATCACACCCGGAGCGCATTGCCAACCCCGTCCGCGCTGCGGCATATGTGTACGGAGAACCTGCCCTCCATGTGAGGAAATCTTCGCAGGTATCTTTCGGTTACGCCGGAGATGATTTTGTCGCGATACGCGGGGTCTGTCAAAGCCATGCAGCAACCCTTGAAGCCCGCGCCGGAAAACCTTCCTCCATATACGCCCGCGGTTTCGCGCATTATCTCATAGAGCGCTATAAGTTCTTCAGAGCCTGTTTCATAGTTATAAATGGAGCTTTCTCCGCTTTCGAAAACGAGTTTGCCATATGTCTGCATATCGCCGTTTCGCCATGCCTCGGCGCCCTTTTCCACGCGCTCGAACTCCGTATAGAAATGTGTCGCCCGCTTAAGCCACATGGAAGGAAGCCTGTCCTTATAGCGCTCAAATACATCCCTCGGTACGTCGCGAAGTCTCGCGTCAACGAATCTGCCGTAGGGAACTTCGAGTGCATTTTCAAAGCCGCCGTCAACGGCGTAGCCCTTGAGGGCGTAGGCGGCGGACTTGAGTTCATCTACGCGCATATTGAACTTGCTCGAGGCGAGGCTTCTTTCTACGCCGCTGAAGAATATCGCAACTTCGTAAGGCTTCATATCCGGACTTGACGGTATGAGTTCATAGCTGTCGTCGCGCGTGTCGAGATAGAGAAGGTGATCCTTTCGGCTCAACACCTCGCAGCTCTGGTCGAGCTTTCCGACGCTCACGCCCACATAATCGGTCTCGGCTTTGAGCGCCGTTTCAATAAGCTCGCGATTTGACAGACGTATGTCGTTTACGTCGCACATTGCCGATAAAAAGGCCAGTATTACCGCCGCTGACGACGAAAGTCCGCCTATCGGAATCGTTCCCTCGATTACGCCGCTTATGCCGTTGTGTAAAGGGAAGCAATTCGCCAGCATAACGGTCGCTCCGCGCAGGTAATCCGCCCAGTCAGACTGTCGCGGAGGAACCTGGCTTATGTGAAACTGGGCGCGCTTTTCAAAGTTTAGCGACGACAATTCGACTACTCCGTTGTGCTTGGGACGGTAGGCCATGTGAACGCCCTTGTCGATGGCGAAGCCGGTTATCTTGCCGTATTGATGATCGCTGTGAGCGCCTATGGGGCAGATCCTGTACGGACAGAACGCCACGGACTGCGGCTGATTACGGTATATGCTTTCGAATACTTCTTCGCAGCGCATTATTACACCTCTCGATTTCTTAACGATTGAATACTTCAATATTACAATAACTATCACCCCGATTGAAACCCCAACTGCCCCCCAAAAAGAAGCAAAAAAAGGTAGCTCAT
>JAUNBY010000026.1 GCA_030526935.1 Clostridia bacterium | reverse complement strand
TTCGCGAAAGGTATTAGATGGGCTGTCCTGAAAACCAGCCCAAGTAGCAAAAGAAGAGGCGTGACAAACAGGCCCTGCGGAAGCGGGGCCTTAAAACTATAAACACGGTCAAGCGGAGGCGGGAGTAGCGTAACTTGAAAACCGAGCTTGGTAAGAGAATGAGCGCTGCGGCTAATTCGCTAATCTCTCCGGCTCTCTGCTTATGTGGCGCTGTGCTCTGGTCTTTCAGTATTTTAACTCAATCTTGTTCGATTTGTACGGACTTCCTTCATGATCATGTCCTGAGCGAAACGAAAGTGGCGCAATTGACAGTGCTTCCTTAATATGTTATAATTTAACTGGTTGAATTGTTATATGGAACGTCGTAGCATCAACTAGCGGTTGCGCATGGATCGCGGGGGGAATTTCCGACGCTCAACGATGATTGTGGAGGAATATTTATGAAGAAGCTCATGTTCGCATTTATTTTTGCCTTTATTATTGCCATGTCGATTTTTATCGAGGTTGGATTGGCAGTAGACGCGGGGGATTTTACGATTACCTCGACCGATGATGGAAACGATCCGGTTGAAAATGTCGATTATTCATACGATAGCGGCGTGCTGACCATTTTATCCGACAAGGGTATTACCATCAGCAATAAAGAAGATACTCCCTCGACTTCAGACCGAATCGTGATTGCGGGAGGCGTAAGCGCCAACCTGACGCTTGCCGGGGTGAATATCGCATCCACATCCGGCCCGGCTCTTATGATCGAGGAAGGCTCTGAGGGCGACGTTACAATCACCCTCGCGGACAGGACGACAAACACGCTGGATTCTTCAGGCAGCAGCGGCAGCGCCGGGCTACAAAAGAACGGCGATGGCGACGCGGGCGCGCTGAGAATAGAAGGTTCAGGAAGCCTGACGGCAAAAGGCGGCGCCTCTGGCGCGGGCATCGGCGCGAGCATGAATAAAAGCACAAAAAATATAACCATCAGCGCAGGAGAAGTTACGGCTATCGGCGGTGACGGCGGCGGTGGCGGCAGCGGCATTGGCGGCGGCGGAGGTGGCGCCAGCACCGGCTACGACGGTAGCAACTACGGCGGCAACGCCAGCAACATCACCATCAACAAAGGAGTAGTGACAGCCACAGGCGGCAGCGGCGGAGGAAGCGGCATTGGCGGCGGAGGCGGAGGCACCGGCGGCCTCGGCAAAGGCGGCAACGCCAGTAATATCACCATCGGCGGAGGAACGGTGACGGCAAACGCGGGCGCAAGCTTCGGCTTTAGAGGCGCAGGCGGCGCTGGCATTGGCGGCGGCGGAGGTGGCTACAACGGCGACTCCGGAAGCGGCAGCGGCATCGTCATCAGCGCGGGAACGGTGCGGGCAACGGGCGGCGACAGCGGTAACGGCGGCGGAGGCGGCGGCATAGGCGGCGGAGGCGGCGGCCCAAGCAGCTACGGCGGTCACGCTGGCGGCAGCGGCAGAGACATTACCATCAGCGGGGGAACGGTACAGGCAACTGGCGGCAGCAGCACCAATGGAGGCGCCGGTAGCGGCACCGCAGGCGGCGGCGGCGACGGCGGTTATTTTGCAGACGGAGTCAGCGGCGGCGGTTACAACATCAAAATCACCGGCGGGTCGGTTAACGCCAGTCTCACTTCATCGGACGGATCGCCTAAAAACGCGTCCGGCGATAGCGTATACCTTACCACGCTGACTGTGCAGGACACAGACGAAGTTAAGTCGAAAACTCCCGTTTCCGGCATCAATATAACGCTTGGCGCTACCTATATCTACGGGACGAAAGGTATGCAAACCGACGCCACGGGCAAACTATACGTCTGGCTTCCGGCGAACGCCGCGACACATAACGCTACGTTGGATGAGAAAAAGTATATCGCCGAAGACAACATGCCTATAATTACCGACAACACCGGCGGTTCCGCCGGAAATCTGATATACAAAGACGCTACGACGCCGCTCATAGATGGGGGCGCGGTGGAAGGTCAGACTCTGACGGCAACCGAAATAGCCGGCGCGATCTACACATGGTATCACGCGGGCGAGGATACGCCGCTTATTTCTTCGGGTTCAAACACATATGTCCCGCAATCGTCCGACGTGGGAAGGCAAATCGTGGTTAAAATCAGATATACTCTCGATGGCGAAACAAACGAAGTTTCTTCGCAGCCGACGCAGGCGGTATATCCGAATCCCATAGATTACGTAGAAGAGGCATTAACATTTGACGCAAACTATGAGATGGCGAAAAACCCGAACGGCGCCGAACCGATATACACCGGCGACTCCATCGCCTCCGAGGATATGGGGAGGAGAATCGTCTATATGCGCGCGACGGGGATGGGCGACGTATGGCAATCGGTGGCGATTCCCCCTCGCCCCGATGCGCCGAGCGTCACGGTCACGCACGACGCGGGAGGGATAACGAACTTGACTTCCGACATGGAATACATGGCAATGGGCGGTACTTGGATACAGGCCGCGGGCGATACGGTTACGGGACTTGACGGAGGGATGTATTACGTGCGCAATAAGGCCATAGCGGGTATGGCGTTTGCGTCTGAGAATGCGACGGTTGTAGTCGTCTCGCCTAACGAGTCCACAATTGTGACTGAAATCAGCGGGATATACGACTATGACGCCGAGACGATATACTATAAAGACGACGAATATACGCTTTATACATCGCAAGACGGCTCGACGGTCATAGCCAGCGGGGATAGCATTTCCATGTTTATTGGCCTGGACGTCTACTATAATCACCATGGCGAGGCGGATATTCACGCCCTTCGCGTACCCTCGCGCCCCGAGACCCCGCAAGGCGTGGCCGGAGGCATAAATAGCATAACGGGCGTAAACTACTTGATGGAATACCGCCGCTCATCCGCGGGCGTCTGGACGAAATGCGCCGGCCAAACCATAACCGGCCTTGACGCCGGAACCTATTATGTGCGACTGGCCTGTACTGAAACCGCCTTCGCGTCGAGCCATGTGGAAGTTGAAGTCGTGTTGGTCGACTGGAACGCGGTAGAGTCTCTGATAGACGGCGCGTCCCCCGGCGATGTCATCAACGTGGATATGAACGGGAGTACGGCTGTCCCCGCGTCCGTCGTAGGCGCCCTGCGTGACTCCGGCGCGACGCTGGTATTGACCATAGATGAAAATACAAGCTGGACAATCGACGGCGCGTACATAGAAAAGATCTCCGCATTCAATGTCAACGCGACCATTGGCGGAAATACTATACCCGCTTCCCTCGTCGAGCAGCTGATTGGCGATGGCTACAGCCTCCAACTCTCGGTGGAACACAAGGAAGAATTCGGGCTTACGGCCGCGTTCGGCATATCGCTGGGAGAAGATCAGGCTCTGAGCAACGTCAATATATACATCTATGGGAATGATGTTCTGAATTACGTCGGCTGTTTTATGGCGAATGAATTGGGCATCGTGCAAATACCGCTTGACAGGGGCGGTGAATACCTCATTATCCCCGACGAGTACGACCACGCGTATAACCTGTCGATGCTGAGCACGCAATATATATTGCTTGAGGTCGGGCAGACCGCCGACCTCTCCGGTTCCGTGACCGGAGCATGGTGGACATCTTCCGACGCTTGCGTAACCGTGGACGCGCAGGGCACGGCAACCGCGGTTTCTCCCGGAAACGCCATGATCGTGGCGAGAATGGGCGGTAAATTCGCCGCTTGCCGCGTGGAAGTCGTAAAGTCTCTCGACGCGGTCATTGAGGCGGTTCTTGAGGTAAAAGAACTCAATGTACCCATATACTGCGATAATGGAACGCAACTCGCCATATCGCTTACCACGCCCGCTAAACAATCACAGCCCACAGGCAGCGTCGTCGCCGTAAGTTTCGCCAACGACAAGGCCGCCGCTGACTATACCATAGAGATCATCGACGACAGGTATTATAGAGTCAGGGCCAACGAAGCGGCCAAAAAGCGCTCGAGCGCCATAAATATAACGCTGGCTAACGGCAATGTCATAGCGACGAAGAAATTGACGCTTATCCCTGACAAGTCCCTTCCCAACGTAAAGGGAAGTATATTGCTCGAGGGGAATACGGGAGTGGTTACGTTCACGGGAGCGAAGGTGTTGAGCTTCACCGTCAAAAAGCCGCTCAACTGGCTGACGATCGACGAAAATACGGGCGTTGCTACGCTGACCGGTACGTTTAAAAAGAACAAGAAACTTACCGTCGAAGCTGATTTGATTGGCTGGGCGCGACCCGCGACCGTGAGGGTTAACGTCACAAGGACGGTTAAAAAGCCGACTCTGTCCCCCAAGACCGTCAGCCTGTTCTATAACGACCCGTATTCAACCGCGACGGTAAATATCGATTACTCGGGAACTATAGATGACGTTCAAACCCCTAACGAAAAGTTCGCCGTCACATACCTCGGGGATGGCGTAGCTGAAATATCGTTCCGCGACAACGTAATTACCAGGAAGGGCGGAACGATGAAGCTGAGGATTTTTACGGACGGAAATACCAAGCCTTCGGTAATCGAAGTGAAGGTGAAAGTGGCCAAGTAGCCAGAATAAAGTCTCCGGGCAAATGAAATGGGGAGCGCGTTGCGCTCCTCGCAGACCATAAACAAGGGACTGTCGCGGTTTTGCATCCGCGACAGTCCCTTGTTCGTATAGAGTTCCCTTGAAAAGCTTACGTGGCGGCATTGATCTCCGCAACAGCCGTTTCAGCGGCGATTCTTCCCTGCGTGGTATAGTAACCCAGCGAGAACCCACCGAAGTAGTAATCAGCGAACAGATTTGACGTTGCGTTTTCGCCAACGGCGAACAAATTCTCGATTACGCTTCCATCCTCAGATAGTACGCGCATGTACTCGTCGGTCATCGCTCCACCTATAGTTCCCCATGAGGCGGGCATCTGGTAAGCCGCGAAGTATCCGCCTTCCTCGGCGTAGGGGATCATATTGGCGGGATTCTTGCCGAAGTCCTCGTCAACTCTGTTTTCGCACATTTGCTGATACCTGTCAAATGTCGCGCGTAGGTTAGCGGGGTCGATACCGGCCTTTTCAGCCAATTCCTCTATCGTTTCGGCATAAACGACTATTCGGGGGTTCTCTCTTTGCGAAAGCTCTCTCATCTGCGCTACGAAATCCTGATCGGTATTTACCGTGTCAAATATCGCGTAATACGCCGGGCTGGGGTTGCGCAGCATATAGGTATTGTAGTAAATCTTGCTCATGCTCTCGCTTGCTATCCTGTTGCCTTCGGCGTTTACGACGATCTGATTGGCGAAGGACTGATTGGTTCTCCACGTAAAATGGAACGCCGTCGAATAATCCGGCATGGCGGCTTTGATATATGGTCCGTCGCCCATCAGGGCTCCGACTTCCTCCAGCATCCTGAAGCCGTCGCCGGTATTGCCGACTACAGCTTCGTTAAAGAAGTCGATAATCGCAAGCTCGGGATTCGCTTCGAGCATACGCTCGTTGTCATAGGAGGCTCCGCCCGTGGCGATGATTACCTTGTCAGCCGTAACGGTAAAATCCCCGGCTTCGCTCGTGACAGCCACGCCCGCCGCTTTGCCGTCATTCATGATTATATCGGTAACAGTCGCATCTCTGATTATAGTCGCGCCGAGATTTTCAAGCACTTCGGTATACCTGTAAACTTCCTCATAGCCGGCTCCAAAATAGGTCAGTCCTTCATAATAGTAATATTCCTCAAGTCCTAGGTCGTAAGCGATGTAGTCCATCGTCGCGCCAGTCTGCGCGAGCAGGTTCCCCGCGAACTCATAATCCATATCGCGTATCGACGTTTCATTCTGCGTCCTCATTCTTTCAAGCACAGGTTCCAGGCTATCGTCAATATCTGTATCGTCGAGAAGCCTCGAATCGACCGTAACCATGCCGCCGCCCGCGACAATAAGACTTCCTCCCAGATAGGGCAGCTTTTCTATAAGCACGACGTCCGCGCCGTGGTCGGCCGCGGTCATCGCCGCGAGTAATCCGCTGACCCCGCCGCCCGCAACTACAACCTGAGTCGTAATATCGCTGACAGGTTCCAGCTGCTTTACGACCTCTACACCGCGAAGCGCCGCGACGTCAGCCCCTGCCTGTGAAAGCGCGTTGCCCGCTGCGGCGATTATGCTTGCGGAAGTTATTGTACATCCCGCAACAGTATCGATGCCAAGCGACTGATATGTCACTATGTCCTGCGGAACATGCTCGATCGCGTAGTCCGAAATGCCTATGCTCTCGTTGTGCTCGACTATCGTTACAGATTCAATTCTGTCCTCGCTCACCGTAACCTCGACCGTCATCATACCTCCGCGCGCCTCCACGGACGCCGTGTAGCTTCCCGGAGTATATACGCTTTCAGCCGATGACGTCAGACAAAACCCCAAAACCATTATAATACTGATAACCGCACAAATACCCTTTCTCATTCTTACCATTCTCATTCCCCTTTCACAATTAGTCATTGTTCTTTCATAATTATAATTGACCGCAAGAATTAGTTCAATTTTGTTTTTAGGGTTATTCGATAAGTAAAACTTATACAAAAACAACCGAGCGCGCCCTCAAGAGCAACATGGTCTGTTAGCAAAATGGAAGAGAAGGAAAAGAGATATAGGCGGTGCGCAGCATACCAAAGCGCTTGCGGATTCCCGCCTGCGCCTGGCCGCGCTTACATAATAAAAGACCCCGCTTTCACAGGGCCTGTTGCTATTCCGGTATTCTTGCTACTTGGTCTGGTTTGGGGACGGCTCCTTTTGTCCTATATACTTCATCCGTTGACATATTTAAGGTACTTCATCTGAATCCAGCCCTTGCTGCCGTTTGAACCTTTTACATAGGCCCAATTGTTTTTCTTTCCGAGAAGCTGCACTTGAGTTCCGCGCTTTACCGTCGCCACTTTGTCGGAAATAGCCCTGGGGCCTGAGCGAACGGTGGCCTTTGATATTTTGTATACCCTGTAGTAGGCGTTTTTCTTTACGATATTACCGGCGGGTTTAAAATATGAGCGGTAGGCGAAGCCGATGTGATCGCCGTCTACGGTTTGAATCTTCCACCACCCGCCATTTTTCGTAGCCTTGTGAACGACCTTGTCGCCCTTGTTCAGCTTTCCTATGACATCGCTGGAGCCGTTTGCCTTGGCGTGAACGCGAAGGCCGTTTACCCGGCATATATAGACATCTCCAACCTTTGCAAGCGCGGGCGTTACCGAAGCCATGGTCATAATCGCGATAAGCGCGGCCACAACTGCAATTCTGATTCTCCTCATCACCATCAACCCTCCAGTATTGTGTAATCGTTATTCAGACGCGTGGAGGACACAACGACACCTCCGCACATCAAATTATATTCATTATAGCATATTTCTTTCCAGGCGTAAAGGGCATGTATGTGAAATAATTAGGGTAAAGTCCGCCATAAAGTCCATTCCGTATTTCGTCCGGAAATTCGGCATCCAATTCAATCGAATGTTGTCGCTTGCAAATTTGACCGAAAAACGCGCAATAAGGCGAAAACTATGAATAGATAAATAGCTTAACTTGCAAAAAACAAAAAAATGTATTAAAATAATATCGTATGGACGAATACTTGATCATGGAGGATGGCGATGATGAACAGCGCGGAAAATGCGCAAGAGCTCATTTCAAGACTCAATCACAGCGGCAAGAAGCTGTCAAAAAGTCATAGAAGAATAGCGGAGTGCATAGTGAGCCACTATGACAAGGCTGCGTTTATGACGGCCTCCAAATTGGGAGAGTATGTCGGCGTCAGCGAGTCGACGGTTGTAAGATTCGCTTCCGCGCTTGGATATGAAGGATATCCTCAGCTGCAAAAGGCGCTTCAGGAACTTATAAGGCACAGGCTCACCGCCTCGCAGCGCTTTGAGATGACCGGAGATATGGATCATACCCAGGTGCTCACCCGCGTCATGAAAGCCGATATTGTAAACATCCGCTCTACACTCGACGAACTTGATCTTAAAGCGTTTGAAGACTCCATAGACGATATATTGGCCGCAAGAAGCGTGTACGTGCTGGGTCTTCGGGCAAGCGCCCCTCTCGCCCAGTTTTTGGCGCACTACCTCAATTTTATACTGCCGTCGGTGATGCCGGTCACCTCCGGAGTTTCCGATATTTTCGAGCAGATGGCCAGAATCGGAAGCGGCGACGTGCTCATCGGGATAAGCTTTCCCAGATATACCAGCAGAACCATAGAGGCGATGAATTTCGCCCGCAATCGCGGGGCGTCTCTGATAGCCATAACGGACGGGCCATTGTCGCCGCTTCACGCCTGTTCCGACCTTTGCCTCACCGCCAAGACGGATATGGCTTCGTTCGTCGATTCACTGGCCGCTCCGCTGTCGCTGATGAACGCGCTCATAGTCGCCCTTGGACAGAGGCGCAGGCACGAAGTCGCCGAATTCTTCGACGGAATGGAGCAGATTTGGGCGGAATACGACGTGTATCTAGGGAAGAACGAAACATGAGCGTCATAGTTACGGGCGGCGGCGCGGCGGGTATGATGGCGGCCATATACGCGGCGCGGGCCGGCGAAAAGGTTACGCTTCTGGAGCGCAACGAAAAACTCGGCAAAAAGATATATATAACCGGAAAAGGCAGGTGCAACGTCACCAATACGGCGAAGCCGGAACAATTCATGGCGAATATATCGCGCAATCCTCGATTCGCGTATTCCGCGTTGTCCTTTATGTCCAATCAGGACTTGATGAAGCTATTCGAAGAACTTGGCGTAGCGCTTAAAGTCGAGCGCGGCGGGCGGGTCTTCCCTGCCAGCGACCACGCGAGCGACATAACGAAGGCTCTCGAACGCGAGATGCTCAAAAGAGGCGTTAAGACCATATTGGGATGCCGCGTCGCGCGGATTCTGACGGGCGAGGGGCGCGCATTGGGAGTGGAGCTTGAAAACGGGCAGCGCATGATGGCTGACGCGGTAATCGTCGCCACCGGAGGCTTGAGCTATCCATCCACGGGCTCCACCGGTGACGGATACGGCTTTGCCTCTCAGACGGGACACGCGCTTACCAATACCAGGCCGTCCCTTACGGGAATCGAGACCGTAGAGAGCTGGCCAGGGGAATTGAGCGGGCTTACGCTCAAAAACGTGAAGCTCAGCGCAAATTTAAACAGCGGCGGCAAGAATAAAAAGCTTTTCAGCGAACAGGGCGAAGTGCTTTTCACGCATTACGGCATATCCGGCCCGCTCGTTTTGTCGCTTTCGAGCCTCTTGCCCGACGAGTATGCGGGGCTTGATATATCCATAGATTTAAAGCCCGCGCTTGACAGGCAGACGCTCGACGCGAGGCTATTGAAGGAATTCAAGTTCATGAGCCGCAGACAACTCGCGGCGGTCATGGATACGCTGGAGCCTCACAGCCTCGGCATGTGCCTTTTGCGTCTTGCGGATCTTGACGCCGGACAAAGCGCCAACAGCGTCACCGCGCAGCAGAGAACGGCGCTTATCGAGATTATTAAGAACGTAAAGCTTACAATAAAGAGCTTGAGGGGTTACGAGGAAGCCGTAATAACGCGGGGAGGAATCGACGTTAAGCAGATAAATCCGTCCACTATGGAGTCGAAGGTCGTAAAGGGTCTGTACTTCGCGGGAGAGGTTATCGACATTGACGCCATGACGGGAGGATTCAACCTTCAATTGGCGTTTTCGACGGGAGCTTTGGCGGGAGACAGGGCGGCGCGAGTACGAATTTGAGTTGTTAAGGTTATTTGGGGACAGGTAGGGGCGGATATTATCCGCCGGGGTAAGGAGGCTTTTATGGAAAGTAACAATATCAGCGGAAGCAAGACCGTATCGCGGGCGGCTATGCTCATATGCATGACCCGCTCTCGCGACGAAGAAAGAGTCCTGAAGGAATCGTTGGCGTCAGAAGCGGTAAGAGCCGCCGCCGTCGATTACGGCGGCGAGTTTGTAACATCGATAACGCGAATCGTCGAAAGAGCCGTCGTCGCCGCGAAGCGCGAGGGCGTGATTTCCGCGAGCGAATACCGGGAAGAGGGCGCGGTCGCCGGAGCCGCCCGGGAAGCCCTGTCTCAGATAAACAACAAAGCCATAGGCTTAAACGTGGGCGGAAAAGTCGGCGTGGCGCGCTCGGGCAATAACATCGCCGTAGCCGTCTTTTTCGGCATAGGACTGTTGCATCTGAATGAAGTCGCGGTAGGGCTGGGACACAGGGCGATATGAGTGGATGGCCGCGTAGAAAAACAAAATTTGCAAGTACAACGAACGCTGGGAGCGCAATGCGCTCCCGGTTTGTTTCGTCTGCGCTCTCAATTTTCAGGCGTTTAGATTATGTGCTTAAATACGGCGCGACTATCTCGTCAATCCTTCTCATCTGCTGCTCAGTAAGCGGCTGTATGGGATATGAAGCTATGTTTTCGCCAAACCCCATGACGCTCGCGATGTACTTGATTGCGCTCACCCAGCTGCTTCCTGCTCCGACGGCCTTTCTAAGCATATAGCAATCCTTTTGAAGCCTGAACGCGAGGTCAATATCCCTATCGACGCAGGCGCGGTAAAGGCTTGAATACAATTTGGGGAAACAGTTCGACATTCCGGGAACGCAACCTTGCGCTCCCATAAGCACGGCGGCGGCGGCCATTTCTTCCAAACCGCAAAGCACCGATATATCCCTATCGCCCAACAGGAACAGAAGCCTCTGAAACCTCTCCCAATCGCCCGAGCTGTCCTTATATGCCACAACATTATCGATTTCGGCAATTCTGACGGCGGTTTCAGGGTCTATGTTGCAATGAACCATCGGGGGTATATTATAGGCTACGATACTGCTTTTCGTGCTGTGGGCTATGATCTCGTAATGGCGGATTATCTCGTCCTGACAGGTGTTTTGCAGATAAAAGGCGGGCGTTACTACCATGTTGACGGCGCCCGCCTGCTCAGCCTGTTTAATATTTTCTATGACGCGGGCAGTGCTCGAGTCGATGACGCCGGCGAATACGGGAGCGCGTCCCGCGACGTGTTCCACAGTCACTTTTATACACTTAAGCCAGTCCTCGCGGGATACCATCATAGCCTCGCCCGCCGAACCCATGCAGAATATTCCGCTTGCCCCGCCGTCGAGATTGAAGTCTATAAGTCTGCGCAGCGCGTCGCAGTCCAGCCTTCTGTCTTTATCCATCGGCGATATTATAGGGGGGATGATTCCGGTAAAGCGATATTTGTTCTCAAACAATGTAAGACCCTCCTCTATTTAATCGTAAGTCAGCGCAAATCGCGTTATGCGCAGTCGCGGGCGGTTTTCTCACCGCAAACAGTTTGCCGTCGGGCGCGTTTTAATGGCAGAGTTTCTTCCATGATTATAGCATCAACGATTTTATGCGACAACGATAAAATCAAAAGTTTACATGGATATACTCAATCCTCCCCGCGATGATGGTATAATGAAGGGCAGATTTGTCTTTCATCTGACGGGGAGGTTTTTTTGATTTGAAGCGAGTATTGTCTTTTATCTTCGTCGCCGTTATGCTCATAACGGCTGTGCCGTTCGCGGTCGTCGCGGACGAGGTCTCAAGGGTCGGCTCGACGGGCGACGACGTCGTAAGGCTGCAATCGAGACTCATAGAACTCGGCTTTTTATACGGCGAAGCCGACGGTCATTTCGGTGAAATGACGAAAAGCGCGGTCATAGCCTTTCAGGAACATCTGGTCTCTCTCGGACGCGAGGTTGACGTAGACGGAATCGCGGGCAGACAGACTAAGGAATACCTCTATGCCGATAACGAAGCTCTTGAGGCTCCCGATTTGATGACAGGCTCGCAGGGCGAGCGCGTAAAGCTTCTTCAACAGCGCCTTATGGCGCTAAACCTGCTCGACGGCTCGATCGACGGGGTATATGGCAATCAAACTCGAAGCGCCGTCGCGGAGTTTCAGGAAGCTATGGCGGAGGCGGGACTTGAAGCCGTAGCGCAAATCGGAGTTGCCGACCGGTATACCCTCGAAACCATCTATGACGTGCCCGACAGCGTGAGAAAAAAGCTTCCCGCCGGTTTTTCCGCGTCCGATCCCCTGTCGCTGACGACGAGGGCGCTGTACGCCACAAACGCCATACTGATGAACGCTGACACCGGAGAGGTTTTGTTTGAGAAGAACGCCGACGACAGGAGCTATCCCGCGAGCACGACGAAGATTATGACGCTTCTGCTGGCGCTCGAAAATGGCGATATCAGCTCGACCATAACCGTTCCCAAGTCCGCCGGGGACGTTCCGTGGGATTCGTCGGTTGTTCCCGTATACGCGGGAGAGGTAATGCCCTTCAGGGATCTTCTCTACGGGCTTATGATAAAGTCCGGAAACGACGCGGCCAACGCCATAGCCACGCTCGTCTCGGGCGACGTATCATCATTTGTAAACGCCATGAACGCCAAGGCCCAGTCGCTAGGCATGACGGGTACTCATTACGCCAACCCCCACGGCTATGACGACAATGAACACTATACGACCGCCAGGGATATGGGACTGCTCACCTGCGCGGCGTTAAGGAACAGCGAGTTTAAGACCATAGTGTCCACGCGCACATATGTCATGTCCGCGACTAAAAACCGCAAGGCGCTCACGCTCAACAACAGCTACAGCATACTTAATTCCAGTTCTTCGAACTACTATCCCTACGCCTATGGAATAAAGACCGGATATACCTCCGTCGCCGGGCAATGTTATGTGGGAGCCGCCGAGAAGGACGGGATAAACCTCGTAGCGGTAGTGCTGCACAGTGGATTGGTCAGGGAATATAAATGGCAGGACGCGGCGAAGCTATTTAACTACGGCTTCGCGCTGCTCGAACAATAATCAGGTCGTGTAATCGCTAATACAGCGGCGGCGATTATGGGTTTTACGCCGGAGCCGCACCGGTACGGGGATAAAATGAGCTATATACCTTCGCCCGAAGAAGCGCTTGAGATAGTAAAGCGCTATAATAAAGAGGATTTCCACATACAGCATGCCATTACCGTCGGGGACGTGATGGCCAAATTCGCCGAAAAGTACGACGCCGACAACGTCGATTACTGGAAGGCCGTCGGCATAATGCACGATTTGGATTTTGAACTGTATCCCGATCAGCATTGCGTCAAAACCCAGCAGATGATGCGCGAAATGGACATCGACGAGGACTTCATACGCTCCGTCGCGAGCCACGGATGGGGCATATGCGTGGATATAAAGCCAGAAAAGCAGATGGAAAAGGTGCTGTTCGCGGTTGACGAGCTTACCGGGCTTATAGGCGCGGCGGCGCTTATGCGTCCGACCGGCATGGAGGGCATGGAAGTTAAATCTATCGTCAAAAAATTCAAGGACAAGCGCTTTGCCGCCGGCTGTTCGCGCGATATAATCAAACAGGGCGCGGAAATGCTCGGAATGGAGCTTAACGAGCTTATAGGAATGACTATAGAGGCGATGAAGTAGCGCGCTGCGTCCGCCTTTGGTTCAATCATAATTTGGAGGGGCTAAACGTGAAGTTTGCATTTGATCACACAAACCTGAACGTATCGGATTTGCAGAAAAGCCTTATATTCTATTCGAAAGCGCTCGGTCTTTTCGAGCAAAGGCGCAAGGAAGCGAGCGATTTCACGCTCGTGTTTCTTACCGACGGCGTAAGCGATTATAAACTGGAGCTAACGTATCTCAAAAACCACAATGGCGCTTATGATTTAGGCGAGAACGAGACGCATATGTGTTTCAGGGTGGACGACTATCAGGCCGCTCACGCGCTTCACGAGGAAATGGGCTGCATATGCTATGAAAACGTCGAGATGGGGCTTTACTTTATAAACGACCCCGACGGACACTGGATCGAGATAGTGCCGCCCAAAATCTGATGGACGAGCTTGAAATCAAGGGTATCGTCGAAGCTATACTTTTCGTATGCGGCGAACCCGTGCCAATAAAGGACATAGCGCACGCGCTTGACATGACCGGCGATGAATTTGAGGATATACTTCATTCTCTCATAAAAAGCTATGTCGATGACAGGCGCGGCCTCAGGCTTAATCGCTACGATGGGTGTATACAATTGTCCATAGCGCCCGAATACGCCGTATATGTCGAAAGGCTATTGCAGCCGGTGCAAAGGCAGTCGCTTTCTCAGGCGGCGATGGAAACCCTGTCGATTATCGCCTATCGGCAGCCTGTAACCAAGTCGCAGATAGAGGCGGTTCGCGGCGTTAAATGCGATTACTCGGTGCAGTCCCTTTTAAATAAGGGACTTATTCAGGAACTGGGGCGGCGCGAAACGCTCGGAAGGCCCATATTATATGGCACGACTATCGCATTTTTGCAGCATTTTGGAATATCGTCGCTCGACGAGCTTCCCGAAAACGACGCGCAAGACGACGAAGACGCGACATATGAATGATTTTGCGCAATATGGCGTATTATTTGTCATATGGGCGGCGTTACCTTCATATATGTAGATATAAGTATATTATGGAGGGGAAAAACATGGAAAAACGTATACGCGTTATGATAGCTGACGACAACCAGGCCATGATAGACGGCATAGAGGCTTATTTGTCGGACAAGGCCGATATGGAACTTATAGCCGTCGCGAATGACGGCGAACAGGCGGTAAAACTTGCCGCGCAGTATAAGCCCGACATAATGCTGCTCGACGTGATTATGCCTCGAATGGACGGCTTCGCGGTGCTTAAAGCGCTTGGCGAATCGCGCATTCAGCCCGCTGCGAGGGTCATAATGCTCACGGGACTCAGGCGCGACGATTTCATAGAAAGGGCCATGCGTTTAGGCGCGAGTTACTACATGGTAAAGCCTGTCGACATGGATATACTGTTCAACCGTATACGCGAAATATACGCCCTGACGTCCGCCCCTGCGCCGAGCGCGGAAAAAGAAGAGGTCTGCGTGAATATAGACGAGCAGATAACCAACCTGTTTCTAACGATAGGCATACCCGCGCACATAAGGGGCTATCAGTATCTTCGCGAAGCGGTCAAGATGGTAATCGACGACCATGACGTAATAGGCCGCATAACCAAGGAACTGTATCCCAGCATAGCCCGGCGCTTCGACGTGACCGCGAGCAAGGTAGAACGCGCCATGCGCCACGCCATAGAAGTCGCGTGGAACAGAGGGCGTCTGGAAAGCGTAAACCGCATGTATGGATATAGCCTGTTTTCGCCCAACGACAAGCCGACAAACGGCGAGTTTATCGCGCTCATAGCGGACAAACTCGCGACGTCTAAACAGGTATAACATCAGAAAAAGCGGCGCAAATCGGCAATTCACAAATGATTTTGGCAGGGGGAATAAAAAATGCAGGAAATATCATTGTCGGATAACTATGCGTTATACGACGTGACGCCTATAGAAAACCTTTTCCTGCTCGAATTCATGCCTTACGCGCCTGGGGACGCCGTTAAGGTCTACCTGTACGGACTTGCGGTATGCCGCTATCCGGACAAGGATCTCTCCATAAAAGGCGTTTCCAGGGCGCTTGAAATACCGGAGGAAAACGTAGTCGAAGCCTTGCGCTACTGGGAGCGCAAAGGCTTAATGATGGGCGTCAGCGACAATCCCCCGACGTTTCAGTACATGAACGTAAGAAGCGCTATGATAGAAAGCGCCAAGGAGGAAAACCCCGCCTACAAGCTACATGAATACAACGAACGCCTTCAAAGCATGTTCGGCATTCTTCACGCGCAGCAATTCCGCCTTGCGGCGGAATGGGTCGAAGAATTGAACCTTCCACAGGACGTGGTTTTATACATGTGCGAAAAGACCAACGAATTGTTGACATTGCGAAACGGCGGCAAACCGCGATCGACCGGGTATATATTTAAGGTATTGAAGGACAAAGCCGTAGATTGGGCCAACAGAGGGGTTAATACCATGGAGATGGCCATAAATGAAATGGAAAAAGAGCTTCCCCCGAACAAACTGGCCAAGACGGTCATAGATAAGCTCGGCATGAAGCGCAGGAACGCAAGCGTTCCTGAAATAGCGCTATGCGCGAAATGGCTTGGCGAGTGGGGACTCGACGAGGAAACGATAATCAAGGCTCTCGACGAGACCACGAAGGCGACAAATCCGTCGTTTGGCTATCTCGACGGCATACTTTCCGGCATGAGAAGCAGAACCGAGCAGGAAAACGCCGCTTACCCGGAAGTTAAGGCGGTGCTCGAAGCGCTTGGCGCCGCGAGCAGAACGCCCACGATCGATATTATAAGGTCGTATATAGATTATATTGATAAGGGCTTCGCGCATGAAACCATATTGCGCGCCGCCGCGAAATGCAATTCCCACAACCAGCATTCCTTCCGAAAACTCGAGGATGTGCTTGAAAAGTGGATGAAGCTGGGACTTACGACTCCGGAGGCCGTCAACGCCTATCTTCAAAAGCGGGAGAGCCTGCGCTCGACGACGCTCGAAGTCTTCGAACGCGCCGGCGTAAACCGCTCCGCGTCCGACGCAGATATCGATCAGGTTGGGCAATGGCTTAATATAGCTTCTCTGGATCTGATAATCTACGCGGCCTCCTGCGCCAAGGGTATGAGCCTGCCCATGCGATATATTGAAAAGCGGCTTGGCGAATGGAAAGCCGCCGGAGTCGCGACGGTCGATTCGGCGATGGCTTATACATCCGTTAAACCCGCGACGAAATCGCTGTTCCACCAGTTTGACCATAGAGAAACCGACGACGGTTATTACGACGGGCTGTTCGTCGACCTCAACGATGCGAGCGGAAAGGACGGCTGATACAAATGAATCGAGCGGAAG
>JAUNBY010000396.1 GCA_030526935.1 Clostridia bacterium | reverse complement strand
CCGCCAAATAATCACAGCACCCGTCTTAAAAACTCCCTCGTGCGCTGCTCTCTGGGATCGACGAATATTTCCGAAGGGGAACCCGACTCGACTATGACGCCGCCGTCCATGAACACGACGCGCTTCGCTACGTCGCGGGCGAAGGCCATTTCGTGAGTTACGACGAGCATGGTAAGTCCGCTTATGGCCAGTTCCTTCATGACCTCCAGAACCTCGCCAACCATTTCGGGGTCGAGGGCGGACGTCGGCTCGTCGAACAAGAGAACCTCAGGGTCCATCGAAAGCGACCTCGCTATCGCGACGCGCTGTTTCTGTCCGCCGGACAGTTGCCGGGGCTTCGCGTCTATATACCCCTCCATGCCGACGTCGCGCAGGTATTTGCGGGCGTTTTTTTCGGCGTCGGCCCTGTTGCGCCCGAGTACCTTGACCTGTCCCGCGACGCAGTTTTGCAAAACGTTCATATTGCCAAACAGGTTAAACGACTGAAACACCATGCCGACCTTCGCGTGATACTTGGCAAGGTCAAAGCCGGGAGCCTGTATGTCGTCGCCATGATAGAGTATCGTCCCGCCGCTGGGCGTTTCCAACAGGTTTATGCAGCGCAGAAGCGTGCTCTTTCCCGACCCCGAGGCGCCTATTATGCACACGACCTCGCCCTTTTCGGCGTAGAAGTCTATATCGGTCAGCACCTCGTGGGTTCCGAAGCTCTTTTTCAGGTGGTTGATCTCAAGAACGCGCATCAAATACCCTCCTTTTGGGCGGCCACATGAATCTCGGCGCGGCTGTCGGACTGGGAGCCGTAGATGACGTAGTTGTCAGGCCCGTCCATCTTCTTCTCTAAAAGCCGCAAAAGCCTCGTGACCGTGAACGTGAGCACGAGGTATATGACCGCGATTATGAAATAGGCCTCGAAATAGCGGTAGTAGACGCCTGCCGCCGACTTGCCCATGAAGAAAAGCTCGCTGACCGATATGACGTTGAGAACCGACGAGTCCTTTATATTGACGACGAACTCGTTTCCTATTGACGGCATTATATTCCTTATGGCCTGCGGAAGCACGACGCCCGTCATGGTCTGCCAGTGGGTCATGCCGATGGAGCGGGCGGCCTCGGTCTGCCCCTTGTCTATGGAGATTATGCCGCCGCGGATTATCTCGGCCATGTACGCGCCGGTGTTTATCGACACAACGACTATGCCCGCCGTCATCTGAGGCAGCGCCACGCCCGCCGACTGAAGGCCATAGTATATAACCGCCGCCTGAACTATCATGGGCGTCCCGCGAAACACCTCTATATAGGCGCTCAGAACCGTCTTGAGGCACTTTACGAGCCAAACCTTCAAAGGCGACGCGCTTTGAGGCAATTCTATCGTCCTGGCGATCGCGACCAGCAGCCCCAGGGCGAAGCCCGTGAACGTGCCGCTCAGCGCTATTATAAGCGTATTAGCCGTGCCCTGCAAAAACAAAGGCCCGTATCTTTCAACCAGAAAGCCCACCCATCCGAAAAACGTGGTCGGCATAGCACTCACTCCCGCTCGTTTTATGACAAAAGAGGGCCGGAATGCACCGGCCCGTCAGCAGCTTATTCGGACAGCGGCTGGTTCGCGACCGCCTCGTCCATCATCATCTGGCGCTCGTCGTCGGATATTCCGGCGAGTATGGCGTTTATAGGCTCCAGAAGCTCGCTTCCCTGAACGAGTCCCACGGAAATCGCCGCGTCGCTGGGTTCGCAGGCGAAGCCCTGTCCGTCGTCAAACTCGACGTAGGTTATATCGGGGTTGGAAGCCATGGCGGATATGGCGCCGGGCTTTTCGGATACGTAGCCGTCTATGGCGCCCGACGAAAGCGCCACGATCATCGTCGGGAAGGTGTCCATGGCGGTCATCTTCGAAACGCCGGGTATCTGGTCGATTACGGTGTAGTGGAAGGTGTTGAGTTGCCCCGTTATCCTGGCTCCCGACAGATCCGCAAGGGTCTTGGCATCCGCGTAAGGCCCGTCGTTTCTGACGACGACGACCAGTTCGCTCTCGTAATAAGGCTCGGTGAAGGCGATTGTAACCTTGCGCTCCTCCGTGGGGCTCATGCCCGCGATTATGACGTCTATGACGCCCGAGAGGAGGCTGGGAACGAGTCCGTCCCATTCGGTCTTGACGATTTCAAGCTCCATGCCCAGTCCCTCGGCTATGAGCTTCGCCATCTGCACGTCGTAACCGTCGGCGTAGCCGCCCGCGGCTATGGCGACGGCGGTGTCGCTCGATTCGGCCTGAGTCCAGTTGTAAGGCGCGTAGTTGCACTCCATGCCAACGCGCAGGGTTTCCGCCGAAGCCGCGGCAGAAAAGGCCATGGCCAGTACCAGAACCAAAGAAAATATCTTCCTCATGTTCGTCCCTCCGTTATTGTATTTCAGGTTAAAAAGCGACCGAAGCTTTGTGCTCCGGCCGCAATGCCAATCCATAAAGACAGCCAAACCGATAGCGCTCCACAACAGAAATTGTGACAGTCGCCGGGCTTTTCGCCTCGACGCCCAGCCGACGACCCCTCAAGCTGCCGCCCGCTTCGGCGACGCCCCCTTTCCTCCCGGCGTCGCCGCCCCTTGAGGGACTCGACCGGAGTAATGATGAACGCCGCGCCTCTATCTCTATGCAATTGTCAACCCTGTGAAAAGTATATACCATGCGAGGCGATATTGCAAGGGCAATATTTGTAAATTAAAGGGCGGGAACGGCGAGGCGCGTTATCTGTTATAGTATACCATCCAAACGCGTCCTTTTCAAGTGAAATCACAAGAATCGTAACTTTGCCGCCTTGTCTGTTGTGCCGCGGACAACCCTGCCCTATCCAGAGG
>JAUNBY010000395.1 GCA_030526935.1 Clostridia bacterium | reverse complement strand
TGATGACATTGTCCTGTAAGGAGAGGTGGCAGTGCGAAGCACTGACGGAGAGGTTCCCCCGGCTGGTTTCAGACCGCGCTAAGCTCCGTGACGGATGGGTTAACTCGCTTGGGTTGATGACATTGGCTCTGACGGGTGAGGTATCCCCATGAACGTGTTGCGACTCTTGGGTTGATGACATTGGCGGCAAGGGGGCGTCGCGGGAGCAAGGCGTAAATACGGTCTGTGTTTATTGAAGAAATATCGTATATATGTAACGATGCGGCATATGTCGCGTTTTATTGCAGGTAATTGTCCAAAAATTGAATGCGAATAATCAAATTATTGTAAAGCGTTAGCGCTGAATATGTGATATAATTAATTATTAAAGAAGGGGGTGAAACGCGGGAATGAGCGAATTGCTAAAAATGACGGGTATCGGCAAAAGCTTCGGCTCGGTTCGCGCCTTGGATGACGTGGATTTGACGCTTCACTCCGGCGAGGTGCTGGCGTTGATGGGAGAAAACGGCGCGGGGAAATCGACGCTGATGAATATACTGTCGGGTTCTCTGGTGCATTTCGAAGGCGAGATATTCATCGACGGCGAAAAACACGCCATAGGAAGCCCCATTCACGCGAGAGACCTGGGCATCGCCAAAATCCATCAGGAACTGCAGCTCGTAAGGGAAATGTCCGTAGCAGAAAACATGTTCATGGGTCGCGAGATAATGGGTAAATACGGTTTTGTGAACAAGCGCGCCCAAGAGCGGGAAGCAAGCAAATACCTTTCGATGCTGGAGCTTGACATTAATCCCAGGCGTCTGATTAAATCACTTCGCGTAGGCGAACAGCAGATGGTCGAAATCGCGAAAGCCATTTCGCTCAACGCGCGGATTCTGATAATGGACGAACCTACCTCCGCCATATCCAAGACGGAATCGGAGCATTTATTCGCCGTTATACGCCGCCTCGCCAGGGAAAATGTGGGGATTATATATATAACCCACCGCATGGAGGAGGTATTCCAGGTCGCCGACAGGCTTACCGTTTTGCGCGACGGAAAGCTGATTGGAACCGTCGACGCCAGAAATACGACGCGCGACGCCATCATCCATATGATGGTGGGGCGAGAATTGGGAGATATGTATCCCAAGGCGCCGGCGGATATTGGGGATGAACTGCTCAGAGTCGAGCATCTGAACCTCGTTTCACAGAAAGGGAGCTTCCGTCGCCAGTTGAAGGACGTTTCGTTTGAGCTTCGCAAGGGAGAGGTGCTGGGAATCGCGGGACTATTGGGAGCGGGACGAAGCGAACTTCTCGAGTGTCTGTTCGGGGTTCATCCCAATGACGCGACGGGAGATATTTATATAGAAGGCAAAAAGGTCGAGATTTCATCTCCGGAAAAGGCCATAGCCTGCGGACTGTCGTTCGCAACGGAAGACAGGAAGGGCAAGGGTCTCGTGCTTTTGCGAAGCATCGGCGAAAACATGTCGCTGCCTATGCTCAAGCTGTTTAAAAAAGGGCCGTTTATCGACGTCAGGCGCGAGAGGACATATTGGCGCAAACAAATGGACGATATGAGCATAAAAGCACCGGGCTATAAGACGCTGTGCGGCGCGTTGTCGGGCGGAAACCAGCAGAAGGTCGTGCTTGGAAGGTGGCTTATGACCAATCCCAAGGTGCTTTTGCTGGACGAGCCGACCAGAGGAATAGATGTAGGCGCGAAGGCCGAGATATACTCGCTCATAAACAAGCACGCCATGGAGGGGATAGGAATAATCGTCGTCTCCTCCGAGTTGCCGGAGATAATAGGAATAGCCGACGGGATAATAACGCTTTGCGAGGGTCGCATAACGGGCAATTTCACGCGCGGGGACGTCACGCAGGAAAAATTGCTCTACGCCGCCACTCTCAGACAGGAGGAAGCCATATGACACAGCCCCGACAAAAATCGCTCGCTCAGAGGGAAGCATTCGACGCGAAACAGTTCGTCAAGCAGTTTCAAAGCTATATCGCGCTGATTGCGATATTCATCATAGGTTCCTGCATATGCGTGAAAAACGGTCGCAATCTGTTTTTGGATGTCAGAAACCTTATGAACGTGTTGAGGGCGGTTTCCGAAAATGGCATTATCGCCATCGGCATGACGATGATCATACTCTTAGGCGATATAGACCTTTCGGTGGGCTCGGTTGTGGGCCTCGTATCGACCGGAAGCGCGGCTTTGATGGTTAAAAACGGCTTTGGATTCATTCCCACGATAATCGCGTCACTGCTCATCGGCCTGGTTTACGGCCTGTTCAACGGATTTGTCGTCACGCGAATGAAGATACAGGCCTTTATCGTCACGCTGGCGTCGATGAATATAGCGCGCGGACTGGCGAGATTCTGGTCAGGCGGCATAGGTATACCGCTGTCGTACGGCTATGGCGAGGGGCAGGTGCCGCCACAGTTTGAGTGGCTGTGTATGCGAATAGGCGACGTGGTTCCCGTTCCGGCGGTCGTGTTTCTGGTGCTGCTGGTCGTTTTCTGGATAATCATGTCTAAGACGCGCTTCGGACGTCAGATATACGCCATTGGCGGAAACGCCACAGCCGCTCACCTTTCGGGTATAAACGTCAAGAGAGTGAAAACCATGGCGTTTATGCTGTGCTCTATGCTGGCGGCGGTCGCGGGAATGCTCCACTCCGCGCAGATAAGTCAGGGCGGCCCCAACGAGGGCATAGGATATGAATTGAACGCCGTGGCCGCGGTTGCCATAGGCGGAACGTCCATGGCGGGCGGCAAGGGCACCATGATAGGGACACTCGTCGGAGCGCTTATAATGGGAATGCTCGACAATGTCATGGGGCTCAACGACATAAAC
>JAUNBY010000394.1:1124-2854 GCA_030526935.1 Clostridia bacterium | reverse complement strand
CGTTTTCAATTTGAACTTATCCTGCGGACGATATGGAGGTGATGGTTAATGTGGACTCATGAAAAGAAGCCTCTGTCCAAGATTGACAGCCCAATTCAACAGAGCAGACCGCAACGGGGCGGTGGAGCTTTGTCCATGCCTGATATGGCAGCGCTGGTGGGCAATCAGGCCATGCTTGCCTATTTGGGCGGCCAGTCAGATCAATCAAAGCCAGCCGCCACTGGTGAGCCGCTTTCAGATGCATTGCGGAAAAAGTTTGAGCGAAAATCCGGCGTTCCGCTGGACGATGTGCGAGTACATTACAATTCCGATAAGCCGGAGCAGCTTGGCGCAGAAGCCTACGCACAGGGCAACGAAATCCATATCGGGCCGGGAAATGAACAGGACTTAGAGCATGAGGTCGGTCATGTGGTGCAGCAGAAGCATGGAATAGTGAAACCAACAGGAAAAGAGATGGGGTGTCCTATCAATACTTCCCCAATGATGGAATTAAAGGCCGATGCTGGTGTGCTTGCCAATAAGCAGACTACAAAGAAGGTTATACCCGTCATTCAATTTAGCGGACGAGGTGGACAATTTAAGCGTAAGCATGGCGGTCAGTCTCCTGCAAAAATACAGAAACGAAAAAAACGATATGACCGGGAGTTAGTACAACGGGTTGAAGAAGAACGCCAGAACAAAAATCCATCGAAACATAATGTTACTACTGTGACTTATGAATTTGACCCTAAGCGAAAGCAACAGCACCCAACAATATATGTCGGGGTTTCACGGCAATTTGACGGTTCACATCCGCGCCCGGAAACAGCATATTTGTTAGATAAATTGACTCGCAGCAAGTCACAGTGTCTTCATTCTATAGACAACTGCGGTGAATTTAATGCAATCAATGCGGCGTTGCTCGATAGACGGAAATTCAAGCATCTGAAAGTTTACAGCGTAAAAACGAGAACAGGGGAACACATGGAACCATGCCAAAACTGTTCACATTTATATGGAAAATCCGTAGATTTTGTACGAGGGAGGAAAAGAACATGAAAAAACGAGTATTATCAATGTTTCTAGCTGTAGTAATGGCAATTTGTCTGCTGCCCACAGTTGCCTTTGCAGATTCGATTGCCGGCCCATCGTTCGCGACTGTATATATCGGTCAAAACTATCCGGCCAGCCAGTCCGCCGTTGATTTTAACTCTGGTGGGGGCGGTGCGAATACCACATCTGTTGAAGGGTTATTACCTGCGGGCATGTATTGGATCGATGTTTATAGCAATGAAGAAGTATTCCGCTTGAGCGGTACACCTCAACCGGGAACAGCCGGAATATATACCGTAACAGGAACTTGCCTCACCGATAACAGCTATATTGACTGTGAGTTGACGGTCGCCAAAGGCTCACAGACCATCTGTGTGGACGATGGCACAAGCACGGATGTATCCGCTATTACCATCCCGATTGGCACACCCTATACGCTGAACGCCTATTCCGTGGACGGCAGCGGCAATAAAATCGACATAGCGACGGATTATCCCTCCCTCACGGCGGCAGACCATCAGCCGAGCTATACTTACGCAAGCTCAAACCCCGGCGTCGCGACGGTCGATGCAAGCGGCGTCGTTACGCCCATGTCCCGGGGCACGACCACCATCACCATCAATTCCGCCGCGACGGACAGCTATAATTCCACCGAAAAAACCATCAGCCTGACAGTGAAGGCGCAGCCGACAATTATC
>JAUNBY010000394.1:0-1114 GCA_030526935.1 Clostridia bacterium | reverse complement strand
GACCACTTTGCCGATGTCTCAAGGGATGTAATTATCACCGCCACGCTGGCAAACGGATATTTTTTATCTGTTGAAGGAAAACAATTGCTCGCCTGGATCGGTAACGAAGTTAGGATCGCGCACGCCGATAAAAATGGCGATGTTTCCTTTAGCTTTGGTCCGCTTAATGAAGGCGCCTACGAAATTGGAGTATCCTTTGAGGGTGACGAATATAATAACGGAGTAGAAAATACTTCTGCGAAGCTTACGGTAGCTAAAGCCTACGACCTGACCATAAGCGACAGCTATGCCGCGGATAGCGGCGCAGGGCGGCATGTGCAGGGCAGCCCCGTTACGATAAACGCAGGGACGCGCAGCAATTACACATTTGCCGGGTGGACGACGGAAAGCGACGGCGTCGCGTTTGCCGATGAAGGCAGCGCAACCACCAGCTTTACCATGCCGGAGAACGATGTGACCGTTACCGCCAAGTGGACGTATAACGGCGGCGGGTACATTCCAGGCTCTATTACGCAGGACTCTGACGACGACGACGGCGCCGACGACGGGGAGCCCATAAATCCCTTTGGCGATATTAATACTTCCGACTGGTTCTATGACGAGGTCATGTATGTTTATAATAAGGGCTTAATGCTCGGCGTCGGGGATGATAAATTCGACCCATACGGGACTGTAAGCCGCGCAATGGTCTGGATGACGCTGGCGAGGCTCGCCGGGGCTGATATAGAAAATTCCGAGCCCTGGTATCTGGCCGCGCGGGAGTGGGCTATCGAGAATAATATCAGCGACGGGGAGAATCCCGACGCGCCGATTACGAGAGAGCAATTGGCTGTTATGTTATTTAGATTTTCGGGCGAGGCCGCCGGGGCTTCGCAGTTGGAATTTGACGATATTGATGATATAAGCGACTGGGCCTGGGACGGTTTGTGCTGGGCGACGGCTCAGGAGATAGTTAACGGCAAGGATGGGGATTTGCTCGACCCGTCGGGCAATGCCAATCGCGCGGAATGGGCCGCGATGCTGATGCGGTTCTTGGAGAGATGATTTAAAATAATAACACGGACGCGCGATGCGCGCCCCTACAAGTCACCCGGGACGCCGGATGATAGCCGTA
>JAUNBY010000025.1:9818-17077 GCA_030526935.1 Clostridia bacterium | reverse complement strand
GTGACGGGCGTATCCGGGAAATGCCGAAGCTATACGCTTTGCGGGAACAGCCCCGACGCGTATAACGACGTGGGCGGTGAAAGGGTATGTATTGAAAGCGACAGAATAGCGGTTATGAGGGTTGATGATGATCTCGCCGTCATATTGCCGCCTCATTCGGTGAGCGTATTGCAAATCGACGCCGGGTGTTGCGCACCATAAAACCTACGAGTCATTTGGGTCGGCGCAGGGGAGCGCATTGCGCTCCCTGCGTATGTATCATTATAAATCAATCCGCGCAATGATTTCGGGGAACGGCGTAGCCCACTGTGTACAGCACGCCGCTCCCCTGTTACCCTGATTTAAAAAGCTGCGTGATGGCGCTTAGTATATAACCTCTATCGACTTTTTTTGAAAGAACTCCATGAACTCGTCGTCAGGCCTCGAATCGGTGACTACGGCGGAGAGCTTGGCCAACGGGCAATAGCTCATGAGCGCGTTAACCGAGAATTTTGTGCGGTCGGCCATGAGTATTATTTTTGAGCTGCACTCTATTACCTGCCTTTTTATTTCGGCCTCAAAGTAGGTATTGTTCGTCAGTCCGTGTTTTAAAGATACGCCGCTCGCCGCCATCAGAGCTATATTTATTGACATAGGCATAAGCATTTTCAGGGTGTTCATGCCCACGAAAGCGGCGAGGGTATTGTTGTATATGCCGCCTATGGAAATAAGATTTATAGAGGGAATCCGGCTCGCCTCGTTTATCGCGACGAGGCTGTGAGTTATCAGCGTCAGGTTGTTCCTGTCACCTAAGTGCTTTATAACGCTTGGAACGGTTGAACCGGAGTCGATATAAACCGTCGTATCCCCCGGAACGAGGGATTCCGCGAGCTTGCCTATGCGCTGTTTCGCGGCGATATTTTTACCGAAGCGTTCGGGCGATGACAGCAAGGTCGGAAGCGTCCTCGCGCATGCTCCGCCATACATCTTCTCGATGTGGCCGCGATCCTCCAAAACGCTTAAATCTCGCCTCAGCGTGTTTATCGATATATCGAAGCGCTTTACGAGCTTGTCTATCGATACGCTTCCGTTCAGCAGTATATACTGTTCCATTTCGTCGAGGCGTTTCTCTCTCATAATACAACCTCCGCGCTCAATTGAGCGCCGCCTGAAGAACGTACAGATTATCCTCCATTACCGACAGATAGCTCTTACTCTGATCGTTCGCGGACTGCATCGAATTAAGCCGCAGTATCTCGACGTCGCCGGGTTCCATTCCCGCGCTTGATATTACGGTTGACGCCAAATCGTCATTCGAACCGTCTATCACAAGAACCGCCGACAGGTTAAGCTCTCTCAGATCCTTCGCGAGGTGCGCCACCGTCTCAAAGCTCGTCTCCGCTTCCGCTTCGCATCCCTCGAATGCCGCGCAGTATTCAAGTCCATAGTCTCTTGTCATATATCCGAAAGGAAACCTGTCAGCGAACAGCAATGTGCGCTTTGTGGAGGATTCGACCGTCGCAATGTAGCGTTCGTCGAGATCAGCCAGCTTTTCGATATAGGCTTGCGCGTTTTCCCGATATTTCGAGGCGTTTTCGGGGTCAAGGCGCGCCAAAACCTCCGCCAGTTCCCCGCATATGGTCTGCGACATTCTGAGCGAGAGCCATACGTGCTCGTCATAGACGTGGTCTTCGTCGCGTTCCTCGTGGTCGTGGCTTTCCTCATCGTGGTCGTGTCCTTCGTGCGAGGTCTCTATGAGCCCTTCGCCCGCGATCTCAAGCATTGAAACGGCTGCCATATCCGGGTTGCGCGCGCCTTTCAAAACGTCGTTGACCCAGCTGTCCGACTCGCCGCCGACATAGACGAACATATCGCATGTGGATATTGCGATTATATCGTTTGCCGAGGGTTGGAAGCTGTGCATATCACCGCTTTTCGCGAGCAGCGTTATATCGGCGTTTTCAGCCTCGTCGCCCATAATATTGACTATCCAGTCGTATTGCGGAAAGGTCGTCGTCACTATATTAAGCCGCGCCTCGCCCCTTACCGGACAGCACGCGGTCAAAAATACCGTCATAAGCAATAATAAGACCCTTTTCATCTATTCGCCTCTCCCTTTAATGCATTTCTCGCATCGTCCCATAAGCACAGTATCCGCCATATCGATAAAAACATGCTCCTTCGATCTGAGCATTTCTTCTATGCTCCCGGATACCTCGTCTCCCAAATGGTAAAGCTGTCCGCAACTCTCGCATTTTATGTGAAGATGCTTCTCGCAAACGCTCTTGTCCAGATACTCAAACGCCGCGCGTCCGTCCGCCTCGCGGTAAAAGCGTTTGACGATTCCCTTCTCCTCAAATTCAGCGATGAGCCGGTATATCGTGCTCCTGCCCGGCGCGTCATCTCCCAGGTTTTCGCGAAGCCCCGTCACAATCTCGTCTACCGTAAAGTCAACTCCGGCGTTGTCGATAAGAAAGCGCTTGAGCATGTCCCGCTGTTTAGTCCTGTAGCTCCCGGCCACAATATCCCCCCTCGAAATCGGGATTCGTTCCCGAATTATATCGTCTATTGTCATTTATGTCAAGGCATATGGTACGCCTCTGACGTTAAAATTTACTTGACATCGGGCTTTGCCAAGGCTATACTTGCCTTATTATCATAACCGTCGGGATGAACGGGAAGGGTCTTTCATGGTTCGGCAAAAGAGATGGCGCGCATCAGCTGAAAGCGCGCCTTGCCGGAGAAAAAGGCTTACCACCCCGCGACCGGCGCCGCGCGGGCGCGATATAGCCCGTCAAAGTGGTTTATTCAAGTTGGGTGGAACCGCGGGCGTATGCTCGTCCCTTCATATTTTTGAAGGGATTTTATTTTTTAGGAGGAATACTATGCTTCTTACAATGCGTGGAGAACAGCGGGAATTCGCGGACGGCAAGACGGCCCTGGAAATAGCGGGCGAATTGTCCAACAGCCTTAAAAAGAAAGCTCTGGCGGCGAAGGTGGATGGTGAAACCGTCTCCCTCACCACGCCTATAACGGGCGACCACGAGCTTGAGATACTCACCTTCGACGACGAGGACGGCAGAAAGACCCTGCGCCACACCGCGAGCCACGTCATGGCTCAGGCGGTACTTCACCTCAATCCCAAGGCGAAGCTCGCCATAGGTCCCGCCATCGACAACGGCTTTTACTACGATTTCGACGTCGAGGAGCCTTTCACGCCCGATTTCCTCGCGGCGGTCGAAAAGGAAATGGCGAAGATAATAAAGAAAAACACTCCCCTCGAGAGATTCGAACTTCCCAGAGCCGAAGCCTTGGAATACGTGCGCGGGATGGGACAGCCCTACAAGGAGGAATTGATAAACGACCTGCCCGAGGACGCCGTAATATCTTTTTACAGGCAGGGCGATTTCACCGACCTTTGCGCGGGGCCTCACCTGCCGTCCACCGGAGGAGTGAAGGCATTTAAGCTCACGAGCATCGCCGGAGCTTACTGGCGCGGCGACGAGCACAACAAGATGCTCCAGCGCATATACGGCACGGCGTTTTTCGACAAGGACGCGCTCGAGGAATACCTCAAGCGCATGGAAGAAGCCAAAAAGCGCGACCATCGCAAGCTTGGCCGCGAACTCGACCTGTTCGCCATTTTCGACGAAGGCCCCGGCTTCCCGTTCTTCTTTCCCAAGGGCATGGTTCTCAGAAACGAGCTTGAAGGCTATTGGCGCAAGATCCACAGGGAAAACGGCTATGTCGAGTGCCGCACTCCCATAATGCTCAATATAAAGCTCTGGGAGGAATCCGGCCACTGGGATCACTATAAGGACAATATGTACACGACCGTCATAGACGATCAGAAATTCGCCCTCAAGCCCATGAACTGCCCCGGCGGCATTCTGGTCTACAAGCGCAAGAACTGGTCGTACCGCGAACTTCCGCTGAGGATGGGCGAATTGGGCATAGTCCACCGCCACGAGCTTTCGGGCGCCATGCACGGACTCATGCGCGTTCGCTGCTTCACTCAGGACGACGCGCATCTGTTCATCACCCCCGAACAGATAAAGGACGAGGTAATTGGCGTTCACAAGCTCGACGACATGGTATACAAGCTCTTCGGCTTCAAATACCGCGTGGAACTGTCCACGCGCCCCGAAAACTCCATGGGCACGGACGAGATGTGGGAGCAGGCGACCAACGGACTCAAGGGCGCTTTGGACGAGCTGGGCGTGGAATACACGATAAACGAGGGCGACGGCGCTTTCTACGGCCCCAAGATCGACTACCACCTCGAGGACAGCATAGGCCGCACCTGGCAGTGCGGAACGATACAGCTCGACATGAACATGCCAGAGCGCTTTGACATGAACTACATAGGCCCCGACGGGGAAAAGCACCGCCCGGTAATGCTCCACCGCACCATATACGGCTCCATAGAGCGCTTCATAGGCATATTGACCGAGCACTTCGCGGGCGCGTTCCCCATGTGGCTAAGCCCCGTTCAGGTCAAGGTCATGACCATCACCAACCGCGCCGACGAAGCGGCCATGTCCATCGTCAGGCGCCTCGAAGCCGCGGGCATCAGGGTCGAAAGCGACCTTCGCAACGAAAAAATCGGCTTTAAGATTCGCGAGGCCCAGATGGAAAAGGTTCCTTACATGCTGGTTCTTGGAGACAAGGAAGCCGAAAATGGCACGGCGGCGGTTCGCTCCCGCAAGGACGGCGATATAGGCACTATGACCGTAGAGGAATTGATAGCGAAATTTACCCGTGAAATCGAGGACAAACTATAGCATATTTTTAGAATCGGTGTTGACAAGCCCCCTTTTCGCATATAAGCACTGCGAGAGGGGGTTTTATTGTATGAGGGTATTCCTGAAGCTGTTGGCGCTGACGATCGCATTCAGCGTCGTCTGCGCGGGGGCCGGGGCTGTTGAAGCCAGAAACCGCGTTCACTTCAAACTCGACGCTTCGGCGTCGTTCGACGAGCCGTTGTCGCGATGGCTCGAGGAGCTTTGCGACATGGCGGTATTGACAACGGGGTATTACTGGGGCGAGGGCGGCAAGTACCTGACGGCAAGGCTCGACATGGGTTCAAATCGCGCTATAGAATTGAATGTTATAAGGCAGTCGGGCGTCGTGAAGATTTCGAGCAATATTCTCGAAGCGCCCGTCATGATAACCGGAGCGTGCGATTGGGCCGACGTCATGCTCGACTACGCCGCCTTCGGAGCAAAAACTCCGTCGAGCGGAAGCCTTACGCCCGTCTCCGGCGAAGGGCTGGCGCTGGCGCTGGACAGCTTTTCGGCGAAGCTTCGGGCGATGGCCGCCGTCGCGCGCGGAAGCATATGCAGAACCTGCGAAAACTGCAACGCCTGCGACAAGTGCGAGTTGTGCGACATAAGCCTGTCGCTTGCGCTCTTCGTGGACGCCGTCGCGACGCGATTGGAAATGACTCCCGACCACAACGCGCTTTTGATAAAGTGCGACCGTCTTACAGGCGATGTAGCGCCGTTTGAAATAGAAAACGCCGTCGAAGCCGGCGATGGTCTCGTGGTCGAGCTTATAAAAAAGGCCATAGTCGCCGTCTGTGAGGCGACCATGGCAAACGCTTAAACGCGGTTCCCACTAAATTCGTCATGCCATCAACTCGGGATGAAATACCTCGTCGAACTTTTCCTCGGTCAAAAAGCCGAGCGACGTACACGCCTGTTTAAGCGATATATTTTCCGCGAAAGCCTTCTTCGCGGTTTTGGCTGCGTTGTCGTAGCCTATGTAGGGATTGAGCGCCGTAACGAGCATGAGAGAGTTATAGAGGTTATGGCGCATCTTCTCCCTGTTTGCCACGATTCCCGCGGCGCAGTGGTCGTTGAAGGAAGCCATGCCGTCCGAAAGCAACCTGGCCGATTGCAGGAAGTTGTATATGATAACCGGCATGAACACGTTCAATTCAAAATTGCCCTGGCTTGCCGCCATGCCGACCGCGACGTCGTTGGCGATAACCTGAACCGCGACCATCGTCACCGCCTCGCACTGCGTGGGGTTGACCTTTCCGGGCATTATGGAGGAACCCGGTTCGTTTTCGGGGATATATATCTCTCCCAGTCCGTCGCGAGGCCCGCTGGCAAGCCAGCGAACGTCGTTGGCTATCTTCATCATATTAGCCGCCAGCGCCTTCAAAGCGCCGTGGGCGAATACGAGGTCGTCCTTGCTGGTAAGGGCGTGGAATTTGTTGGGCGAAGTCGTGAAGCTCTTGCCGGTGAGCTTTGAAACCTCCCTGGCCACGAGCGCATCGAAGCCCTCGGGACAGTTAAGCCCGGTTCCGACGGCGGTTCCGCCGAGCGCCAGTTCGCTTATGCCGTCGATGGCCCTTCCTATCTGATCCTCCGCCTTTTCGAGCATTCCGCGCCAGCCTGAGATCTCCTGCGAAAACCTGATGGGCGTCGCGTCCTGCAAATGCGTGCGACCGGTCTTGACGACGCCCTCATTTTCCCTTTCGAGCCTTTTAAACGTTTCCTTGAGGCGTCGAATCTCGAAAAGCACTCTGTCGGTCAGAATCGTCACAGCCGCGATGTGCATGGCGGTGGGGAATGTGTCGTTCGAGGATTGAGACATGTTTACGTGGTCGTTCGGGTGCAACAGCCGCTTGCCCGCCAATTCGTTTCCGCGCCCGGCTATGACCTCGTTGGCGTTCATATTGGACTGAGTTCCGCTTCCGGTCTGCCAGACTACGAGCGGGAAGTGCCCGTCGAGCGCCCCCGCGATCACCTCGTCGCAGGCCGCCGATATATAGCCAAGTTTCTCGTCGTCCAGACGCCCGAGCTTGTTGTTGGCGATCGCGGCGGCTTTTTTAAGGATTCCGAAGGCGCGGGTGATTTCGCGTGGCATTAATTCCCCGCCGATTTTAAAATTCTCGAGGCTGCGCTGTGTCTGAGCGCCCCAGTACCTGTCGGCGGGAACCTTCATTTCGCCCATGCTGTCCCGTTCTATACGATATTCCATAATTCTGCCTCCCGTTTTGTTATGCGTAAAGGAGATTGCCGCGGCCAAAGCGACGCTGTTTCAAAGATGCGACATCAAAAGTAAGACACCTTAATCCTCTTGCCCATATTTTCAAGCGCCTTTGCGAGGGCTTCTACGAGCTGAATCTTTATCCCGAAGGTAATCGGAAGGTCGGGATTCTGGTGGGCGGGGTTTATCGCGCGACCCACGAAGAAGTTTATATCCGTCGCCCGCTCTATGAGCGCCTGAGCCACGAGAGACGCGCCGTCCTTTTTCGTTATCCAGTC
>JAUNBY010000025.1:0-9718 GCA_030526935.1 Clostridia bacterium | reverse complement strand
GGAGGGCCTATCACCAGGTTCACCGACTGCCGCGCGCGAATCCTGACGGCGGCTATGGTCGTATCGTCGCCCGGTTCGCCCTCGTACAGCCTGTCGCACTCCTGCGCGATGTTTCCGGCCACGTATTTGGCCGAGTTTTCCGGCAGGTAATTGGCTTCAGCAAAGTCGATTATATTATCGCGCGTCCAGCCGTAGTTGAATTCATGTCCCACCCCGGCAAACGGCGCTCCGTCGCTCATGGCTATAAACAGATCGTTTTCCTCGACCGGGAAGCGGCTTTCATGTATGATTTTTCCGGATACCGTGCGCGTGGTTACGGGATAATCGTATCTCACCCCGCCCCTTAGAACTATGACGTCCGGATTGTCGAACTGTATAAGCTCGGCTATCCTGTTGCGAATTATGCGTATCACGGTGAACGTCGAATAGGCCACGCCCCTGACCTTGCACACCGGAAGCGTAGAGGCGATGGTGTCTATGCAGTCCTCTATCGCCATGCCCCTTTCTATCATGGTGCACAGTATCTTGCTCGTGAGGGTGGACAGTATATTGGCCTTTACGCCGCTTCCAAGGCCGTCGGCTAGAACCAGTATCGCGCATTCGTCGTTGACGGCCTGTTCTACGCGGTCGCCGCATAATTGCTCCCCTTTTTTGTTGAGCGAAACATATCCCATTTCGGTACAAAGCGAACCGCTATTCATTCTTCATCGCTTCCTTCAGCTTTGTAAGCGCCACCTTCGTCTCGGCGGTAGTCTCCCCAAGCAGCGACGCTATCTCCTGAACCACCCTCATCTGCTTGTCTATAACCTTGTCCGTCACCTCGATGGTCTGCTTTCTAAGCTCCTCTTCCTGCGCCCGGGCATTTTCCTGCTCGGTAACGTCGCGCATGATGCTTATCAAGATTTTATACTGCCTGTCGTAGAGTATGGTCTCCTCGACGAAAAGCCTGTACTCGGCGATATAGTGCCTTTTGTTGACCACGCCCCTGCCGCTTGTGACGACGTTTAAGTAATCGGTCGGGTCGAGCATACGAACGACGGGCGCGTGGAGTATGTCGTCGGGACTTCGAAGCTTGAAAAGCCTCATCGCCGACGAGTTTATCTGCTGAACCACCAGATCCTCGTCCATGACGAGAACGGCGTTCGGGGTGTTGGCGATTATCTTGTCCGAGAAGGATTCGGCCTTTTCCTTGAGGAATGGCAGGCACATTTCTATCTCGGCCTTGCCCTGACATACGGCTATGGCCTTGTCGCGGCAGGTTGGATAGCCGCAGCAGCCGCAGTTGAGTTCCTTTTCGGGGCTGGTCTTCCCCATCTTCTTGAGAACCTGATTGATCGCCTCGTTTCCGGGAATTACGCGCTTGAGTCCCGCGGGAGCCAGAGGCATCGTCATATCCTCAAGCGGCTTTACGCCGTAGTCGGAGTAGCCCGCGTATCTCGCCACCTTGAGGGCGCCCGACAATCGGCGCTGGCGATGTTCGCGAATTATCGGCCCCGCGATGCAGCTGCCCTCGCAGGCGGACATCTCTATGAACGCGCCTGAAAGCCTGCCGCTTCTTATCTCCTCGAGCGCGGAGCGGCAATTCTCCACGCCGTCTATAGCGACGCGGTGATAGCCCGACGTCTTATTGAGGGATTTTATGATTCCTCCGGCGGTCGGGTAGAATCTCGCGCGCTGTCCCTCGCCGTCATTCTGATAGCTCGCCCCTGAGACGGGCGATTCTCCCTGTTCCGCCATCCATTCGCTTATCTCGTCGTAGGTAAGGCAGGCGTCTACGCTTGCGGCTTCGTCGGCTTCCTGTTTTTTTGAAATACACGGGCCTATGAACACCGTGAAAGCGTCGGGACACTCGCGCTTTATCATCGAGCAATGCGCCTGCATAGGCGTAAGCACATGCGCGAGGTGACCGAGCATATCGGGATAATACTTTTCTATGAGCGTGTTTATCGACGGACAGCAACTCGATATGAGCGCTTTATGCCTGCCCTCGGCCAATATCCTCTCGTATTCGCGCGACACCATCTCCGCTCCAACGGCGGTTTCCCGCGCGTCGGCAAAGCCAAGCGCGGTTAGCGTGCGCTTGAAATCCTCTATGCCATTAACGTCGAACGCCGCGATAAACGAGGGCGCCACGCTCGCTATGACCTTTTTACCGCTTCTAATGGCCGACTGCACCTTTTGAATATCAGAGCGTATCTCCTTGGCGTTTTGCGGACATACCACGAAGCACCGTCCGCAAAGTATGCATTCGTCGGGTATGATCTCCGCGCGGTTGTTGGCGAAACTTATCGCCTTGACCGGACAGTTGCGTATACATTTATAGCAATCCTTGCAGTTGTCCTGCTTGAGCTTTATAATCGGTTCGTTCATATATCGTCCCCCCAAATCAGGCCAGCCGCGCGAGTACTTCGCGTTCAAAAAAACTTTCGACGTCATCAGGTCTCAGCGAATACTTTTCACCGTCAACGCTAAGGCACACTCCGTTTTGACAGTCTCCCATACAAAACTGTCCCGCCAGAACCACGCTGTCTTCAAGGCCGTTTTGTCTGACCAGATCCTTAAGGCTCTCTATAACCTGCCTTGAGCCTTTTAAATGACAAGAGCTTCCGATGCACACCTTGATCGTCATGGCCCATGCCTCCCGATAAAATTTAGTAAACTCGCTAGAGTGTGTTGACATGAGTCGAAATGGTGAGATTTCTGACAGTTTTTGTGTCCATCAAGGCGGAGGAGGGAGGGCGTAGTGGCGCTACGCCGACCGACGACAACGCAGAGGGACGCAAAAAGAGGCGGAAAGATCGCCGTTGAGCGCTCGTGTCAACACGCTCTAACCTTCGCGCGGCTTTACGGGTTTTCCGTCATGCGTCTTCGCCGACGATGGTCTTCTTAAAAAACGACCTCGCGGATTCGGGGGAAACGCTGTATATATCGTCGTCAACCATCACGCATACGCCCTGCTGACAATGCCCCATGCAAAAGGCCGCCTGTATGTTGACCTCGTCGTGAAGGCCATATCTTTCAATCATCTGCTGAAACGACAGCAGCACATTATAAGACCCCTTCAGGTGACAGGAGGTTCCCACGCAAACTTTAATATCTTTCATATTCTCACGCCTCCTTGTACTTTACGTGCAACAGCTCGTGAACGCGTCCCTTGAGTACGCCTCCATACAGGCTCATCATAAGGGGGTTCTCCTCCGAACGCTTTATCGACAGCATTCTGTCCGCGGCGTACAGAGCCTTTCCGCGATTTTCCTTTACGCCCGCCGTTCCAAACGGCTGACCCGCGCCGGATACGCATCCTCCGGGGCACGCCATGACCTCGACGAAATCGTAACGCTCGCCCTCTTTGATGGCCTTTAAAATCGCCTCCGCGTTTTTAAGGCCGCTCACTATGGCTATGCGCAATTCCCTGTCCCCATATGGTATGGTTGTTTCCTTGATTCCCCTCATTCCGCGCACGTCCTTAAAGGTTATCGCGTTGAGCGCGCGGGTCGATTTGTCGGCCGATATGCGGCGAAGCACGGCTTCCGTCACGCCTCCGGTGACGCCGAATATGACCCCGGCTCCGGTAGCGGTGCTGAACGAGGAATCAACGGCTTCCGGCTCCAATTCGTTGAACACTATGCCGGCTTCCCTTATCATCTGTATAAGTTCCTGCGTGGTTATGACCATATCGGTATCGGGCTTATCGCCGTGCGTAAACTCCGGCCTGGCGCACTCGGCTTTCTTGGCGGTGCAGGGCATTATCGCAACGTTTACCACGCGATGGCTCGAATGCTCGTACTGCGCCTTTATGACGGCTGAGAACATCTGCATGGGGGACTTGCAGGTTGAAATATTGCCGACGAGCTCCGGATGGTTCTTTTCGCAGTAGCGCACCCACGCGGGGCAGCACGATGTGAAAAGCGGCAAAGGCTCTCCGCTCTCTATCCTGTCGACCAGCTCGTCCGCTTCCTCCAGAACCGTGAGATCCGCTCCGGTGGCGGTGTCGTATACCTCGTCGAAACCCAGGCGGTGAAGGGCTGCGACTATGCGCCCCATGGCGTTCGAGTCGTCCATAAGGCCAAACTCCTTAGCCACGGCCACGCGCACGGCGGGAGCTACCTGAGCCACGACCTTCGCGGATTTGTCGCTTATCTGTTCCCAGACGCGGCTGGTGTCGCTCTTTATGACTATCGCGCCCGTGGGACAGACCGCCGCGCACTGGCCGCAGCCTACGCACGGGGATTCGGCGATGGGCGTGTCGAAGGTCGTAGCGATTATCATCTTAGACCCTCTGTGCACGAAGTCTATTGCGCCGACGTTTTGCACCTCGTTGCACATGCGAACGCAGTCGCCGCAGAGTATGCATTTATGTTTGTCGCGGGTTATGGACAGGGAGGAAGCGTCGAGTTCAGGCTCGGGCTTCATATTGTTAAAGCGCACCCTTTCCACGCCAAAGCGGACGGCCAGTTCCTGAAGGCGGCATTTGCCATTTTTGGGACAAGCCGTACAGTCACGGCAGTGGTTTGACAAAAGCAGTTCAAGTATCATCTTCCTGTGCTTGCGCAGGCGCTGGGTATTCGTATATATTTCCATTCCGGGCTTGGGAACCGTCGAACATGCCGCCTCCATGCCGCCCCACTTGTTTTCAACCATGCACATGCGGCACGCGCCGTATACCGAAAGCTCCGAATAATAGCAGAATGTGGGAAGCTCTATGCCGGCTTTGCGTATAAGTTCCAGCAGATTCTTCTCTCCGTTTATTTCAACGGGATTCCCGTCGATTAGCATATATTGCCTGTCTTCCATGACTTACGCCTCCTTTATCGCGTGGAACGCGCAATTCGCGACGCACGCCCCGCACTTGATGCACTTGGCCTGATCGATAGTATAGGGGGACTTGATCTGTCCCGATATAGCGCCTACGGGACAGTTGCGGGCGCATTTGGAGCATCCCCTGCACAAATCCTTGTCGATATGGAAGCGTTTGAGCTTTGAGCAGGCTCCTGCCGGACAGCGCTTTTCGTTTATATGCGCCTCGTACTCGTCGCGGAAATACTTTATCGTGCTTATTACGGGCGACGGCGCGGTCTTTCCCAGTCCGCAAAGCGCGGTGTTGGAGATGGTATCGGCCAGATCCTCCAAAAGCTCTATGTCGCCGGGTTCGCCGTTTCCGGCGACTATGCGCTCGAGCACGTCGAGCATTCTCTTCGTTCCTTCGCGACACGGTACGCACTTGCCGCAGGATTCGTTTTGCGTAAAGTTCATGAAGAACCTCGCGACCTCTACCATGCAGGTATTGCTGTCCATGACGACAAGTCCGCCTGAACCTATCATGGCGCCGACCTTTTTAAGAGAGTCGAAGTCGAGCGGTATTTTCAGGTGTTCCTTAGTAAGGCACCCGCCCGAAGGACCGCCTATCTGAACGGCTTTAAATTCCGCGTCGTCTCTCATTCCGCCGCCGACGTCGAATATGACTTCCTCGAGGGTGGTCCCCATGGGGACTTCTATGAGTCCGGTGTTGACGATATTTCCCGTGAGCGCGAAGGCCTTTGTTCCGGGACTGTTTTCGGGGCCTATGGACTTGTACCAGTCAGCTCCCTTTTCGATTATAAGGGGAACGTTTGCGAAGGTCTCAACGTTGTTTAGAACAGTGGGCTGCTCGAAAAGCCCGTGCTCGACCGTGCGCGGAGGCTTTACGCGCGGCATTCCGCGATTGCCCTCAATGGAGGCGGTCAGAGCGCTGCCCTCGCCGCAGACAAACGCGCCCGCGCCGCGATTGATATGGAAGGTGAAGGAAAAATCGCTTCCAAGTATGTTTTCACCGAGAAGGCCGTACTGCGTCGCCTGCGCTATGGCGTTTTTAAGCCTGTTGACGGCCATTGGATATTCGGCGCGCACGTATATATATCCCTCTTTGGCTCCGCACGCGAGTCCCGCGATCATCATGCCCTCAAGCATTCTATGGGGGTCGCCCTCCATTATTGAGCGATCCATGAACGCGCCGGGGTCGCCCTCGTCGCCGTTGCAGACGATATAGCGTATGGGTGATTTTTGCCTTTTGACCTGCGCCCATTTGCGCCCCGTTGGGAATCCCCCGCCCCCGCGACCGCGAAGGTTGGAATCGGATATTTGAGCGATGATTTCGTCGGCTGTCATGTCGAAAAGGGCCTTTTCAAACGCCTTATACCCGCCTATCGCGAGGTAATCGCGAATGGAAGTCGCGTCGATATGCCCGCAATGTTCGAGAACGAGGCGGGTCTGCTTGCTGTAAAATGGTATATCCTCCTGGCGCTTGCGAATCACGCCGCCCTTCTGGTAGGCCAACCGTTCTATATGCTCGCCCTTTATTATTGTGCGGTCTATAATCTCCTCGCAGTCGGAGAGCTTGACCTTTGTGTACAGAAAACCCTCCGGCTCAATTCGAACCAGCGGCCCCATCTCGCAAAACCCGTGACAGCCGCTCTTTTTAAGGCCGACGGACTCGCTGTGCTCGTGCGGCTCCTCCTGCAATTCCACCGTACAGGCGACGCCGCGCTCGTCGAGCAGGCGCTTGAGTTCTTCATATATCTTAAGAGAACCGCTTGCGATGCATCCGGTTCCGGCGCACACCAGTATCTTTCGCTTCTGATCGGCGAAGGAACAGGCGAACGCTTCGCGCGCGCGTATCAGATCCTCTCTGCATTTGAGCATGTCAGTTCTCCTCCTTTAGCTTTTTTATGATTTCTCCCGCCTTGTCGGGCGTCATAGCGGGATAAACCTTGTCGTTGACGGTCATTACAGGGGCCAGACCGCAAGCTCCCAGACAGGAGACGGTTTCCACCGTAAACATCAGGTCGTCCGTCGTAGGCTTCTTTTCGGTCAGGTTCAAGTCGCCGCGAAGTCTGTCCAGTATGGGCTGGGACTTGCGCACGTGACACGCGGTGCCGTCGCAAACCTTGATTACGTATTTCCCCTTGGGCGTCAGAGAAAAGTTTTCATAAAACGTCGCGACCGAATATATGCGGGCGCTCGGCACGCCCAGGCGCTTCGCGACATGCTCGAATATCTCCTCGGGCAAATAGTGATATTTCTCCTGGATGCCTTGCAATATGGCGATGACGGCGCTTGGCCTGGCGCCCTGTTCATCGACGATCGCATCCACGACCGAGTAATCGAAGGGATTAGGCATAATTAGCTACCTCCTGTATTTTGCCTGTGTGAACGGACATAGTGGTGTCGATCTCGCTGTTCGCGGTTTCATTTGCGCTCCGCGGAAGCATTGACAATATTATCACAAAGTCGGATGTGCTTATCGCTCCAAACCATTAAATAGATATTGCTTTATCGTTGAGATAATAATTTATAATATAACATTGCCTGAGCGGCCGTTATTTACAGCGCTTTCCGGCGTTTCAGACGGGAAACTCCGTCTAAAAAGAGCGAGCGGGAAAATCCGCTCTCCCCACTCGCCATTTAGTAAATAGTCTACTGAGGTTATATCAGTTTGCCACAAGCGTAATGGTTATTTCGTCGCCCGCCTCATCCATTGTGATTATATCGGTGAAAGAAGCGTATCCTTCGGGAACCATCAATACGTGTACCTCGTAGGGATAAGGGACGCCCGTGTAGCTCGCGACGCCGTTTTCGTCGGAGACGACGACCGCGCATATTTCATCGTTGCACACCTGCGTCATGACGCCTGAAACGGGGTTGCCGTCGGCATCTACATAGTTTACGACATAGGTCGCCTCGGAGGGAAGCACAGCCTGTTCCGGCTCCGCCTCTTCAACCTGCCCGCCATCTTCCGCCTCGTCGGCGCCAAAGTATCTGCCCGTAGCGCCTTCGAATGGCGTACCGTCGGCGTACGCGAAGAAATCGTATCCCGACAAATCCATTTCAGGAGCCATCGCGCTCATGAAAGTAATTACATAATTATTCGCGGCGTATTCGGATCCAAAAACGAGATAACTGGCGTACGGTTCAATAGTCAGGACGTCCGCCAGCGTAACGTATTGGAATAACGCTTCATCGTCTATTTCAAATTCGACCACAGCGCCCTTATCATCCACTATCATGTCATCGCTCATATAGTACTCGTTCGTTTCGCCATTGCCTATTGACATGGCAATAGAACGCTCGTCTATATCATCGCCCATGTTTACGCGAAGCTGCGCGACTTCATCGGACACTATATATATTTTCATTGCGTCATTGATCGCCAGGTCTCCATTTTCATCGAGCATCGCCACTTCGCGCGCCTGGGACAGCCACTCGGCGGATACTTCCGCGCCGGTAAGACTTCTCGGCATCGTCTGCACATAGGGATCCTTCCACGCCGCGGCTTCTTCGCCGGTTAAAAGCTTCACGTTTCTTATCTGCGCGATTGGCTCGTAGCCGATCTCTAAACCTCTTATATAATTGAATGGCACGGCATAAGTACCGTCGGCGTCAAAGCGAACGCCGTCCTGAATCCATTCGCCGCCTTCGCCGGTGTACAGCCTGACCATAGCGCTTTCATCCGTCTCTTCTCTCGCCACGCTAACCGTCATACGGTCGCTGTAAGTCGATCCGTTGAAGCGATATTCATATGTCAACACGTCGCCCGCCTTCGCGTCGACCTGGGCGTAAATATTAGCCTGCGTGTTGGTCACATCCACATTGGACGCTGTAGCGCAGCTTCCGTCTTCGGAGGGTACGAATGGCCAAATCGACTCGTCGCTGTCGATGCCGATATATCCAAAGGTGAGATTGCCGTCCCCGGCGTTTAAGGCTTTGCCCAGTTCATCGGAAGCGGCCTGCAGGGTTACCTGTACCGACGGCACTTCCTCGAGAAGCACGGACGATTCGTAATCGTCCCCCGTGAAGGTTCCAAACAGCAGTTGGAACTGTTGCATATTCGTTATAGCGCCGGTGTGGTAAAAGCAAAGCGTTCCGAATCTGTCTATAACGGCGGTGGTGGGATAGCCATCGAGAGGAATGCGACCGGCAAGGTCTATCGAGTCGAAGCCCATGGGGAAGCTTAATCCCAGTTCCTCTTTATACTGGGTTATTGCCTCGTCCGTATCGGGAGGATATATCGAAAGGGCGAGTATTTCAATGTCGTCCTTCATCTGCTCATACGCCTCGTTCATAAACGGGAATTCTATGCGGCAGGGGCCGCAGTAGGTCGCCCAGATGTTTATGATCACCGCGTCTTTTTCCTCGAGCAGCTCGTACAGCGAATAGGTCTGACCGTCGGACATCGTAACGGTAAAGTCGTCAACCTTGTCGCCAAGCGCGTACAAACCCGCGCTTTCCTCAGCCATGACCGGCGCGGCCGCGATAAGCGCAAGCACCAGCGCCAGCGCAAAAGAAAGCCATCTCGTTTTTTTCATAAATATTGCCTCCAATCTGATTGCGTGAAATACTGCCTTTATTCGGCTGATTACCCGTTTATGTATTATAGCGGCTTAAGATGTCAAAACAATGGCGCATTGGAAAAACTTTCATAACAAACCAAATTGTTACCATGAAACGTAAGCGGCCATAGAGCGCAACAGGGTATTCGCGCACACCCGCTCGGGCGGGAGTTGTTGCGACTGTTTTCTGGCAGACACCCGCGCTTTTCAAAGCCGAAAGGCAAATGGAAGGTTTATTTCCCCGTCAAATCAAGAATTAAACGCCTGAAGGCGCATAATAAAGGCGTTGACAAATCAGTGCTTTATTATTATACTATTAATAAAGTATTGAGCGCCAAAATATCGCGCTGTGT
>JAUNBY010000393.1 GCA_030526935.1 Clostridia bacterium | reverse complement strand
CACAATAGTATGCCCGGAAGATAACCGGCGTAATACATCTTTACAACCGATGTTCCGGTCATGCTGGCATAGAGAATAAGGGCGCATCCCGGTGGGATTATGGGACTTATAAGTGAGGACGCGGCCGTGACGCCCGCGGCAAACGCGCGATCATAGCCGTGCTTTTCCATCTCGGGTACGAGTATTTTGCACTCGCACGCCGCGTCCGCGCCGGCGGAACCGCAAACGCCGCCCATCAGCGTGGACAGCAGTATATTCACATAGGCGAGACCGCCTCTTTTATGCCCGACAAGTTTATCGCAGAAGGTCATGACTCGACTGGAAATTCCGCCGTAATTCATCACGACGCCCGCCGTGACGAAAAAAGGCACCGCCAGAAAGGTAAAGGACATTCCGCTTGTAAGCATCTTCTGTATGAGCGCCGTTATCGTCAGGTCGGGGCATATAAAAGTAAAGTATATTATGGCGCCACTGAAAAAGGAGATAGCGACGGGAATCCCCATAATCAGCATGACGAATGTTATGATAGCCGGAATATAGGGAATCATTTAATCAGCCTCCTTTTTTCCGAATACCTGTTTGGCGGACGCTATCTGGCGGATGATATCCCTCAGAACGCGGACAGTCAGCATGAAAAATCCAAAAACTATGCATATATCCAGCCATGTATATGAGATTTGCATTGCCGGCAGGCGCTTTATCCTGCTGCTTATGCACAACAGCACTCCGTAATATGTCATCATCGCGCCGTAATAAACCAGATAAAGGCCGGCAATCATGTCTACGATATAGCGCCCCCTGCAAGACAGCCGGTCGACCACAAACGACACTTTGGTAAGCTCGCGGCGTTTATACAACAGGCCGATTCCCGAATAAGTGCAAAACATGTATGAACCTGTCGCCAGTTCTTCAAGGTAGCTGAATCTCTTGCTCATCGTCCAGTTAAGAACGACGTTGACAAGTATGGCCAACAGCATAATCACAAGGAAGGCATTGCAGATAAAATCCTCGAAGTATTCAATACTGAATTTCTTTTTCATACGCATCCCCTTTTGTGAAGCGGCGGGTTTATAAGACCCGCCGCACACATTTCTATTGAGAAGTAAATAGCCTTACAGTCCGGCTAAAACGTCGAGCATCTCCCGACCTATTTCGAATTCTAGCACATATTGCCCGGCAAGCTCTTTAAACTCCGTCAGGTCTATTGTCTGATTGATTTCCATTCCGTTGTCCAGGCACTGCTGACGCATGCTGTTTTCGAGATCGATGGAGGCCTGAACGTAGCCCTGCTCTGCGGCGAGCATTTCCTCGCATATGATTGCCTGATACTCAGCGGGAATTGAATTCCATACGTTATTGCTCATCCAGAGGCACTCTGCCTGTATTATATGCTTCGTTTCGGTGATGTACTTGAAATAGTCCCAGCAGTTGTAACCGGTTATTGTTCCGTAGGTCGCTTCGACGGAATCGATGCTGCCCTGTGAAACGGCGGTCAATGTCTCCGACCACGCCATCCCAACTACGTTCATGCCAAGTGATTCAAAGCAATTTACCCATACCGGATTCGCGGGGGTGCGAATGGACTGACCCTTAAGGTCGGCTACGGAATTGACGGGGTTGTTGGTGAGCGTATGCCTGAAGCCGCCTATCCATCCCGCCTGCAGGCAGTGAATGTTCTGCTTTTCCAGTTCGGCCAGAGTATTTGCGAAGAAATCAGTGGTCATGAATTCCTGATACTGCTCGACGGAGTCGAACACGTAGGCCGCGGAATAGGCGCCCGCGCCCGGATAATAGTCCTTCCAGTCGGAGAAAGCGCAGTAGTAAACGACGTTGGAATCGCTCGCGATTGCTTCAACGGCCTCGGCGTAGGTCAGCAATTCGCCGTTGGGGTAGATGTCGAAGACGACCTTACCCTGCGTGCGCTCGTTTATATTGTCGGCGGCCTGCTGCAGATACGTCTGCAAAATGTCGGTGCTCGACAGGTTGTGGCTTACTTTCAGGTTGATGCCCGACCAGTCGTCGGCAAGGGCCGAGCCGGTAAGCGCGACGGACAGCACGAGAACCAGCGCCAGGAACATGGAAACGCGTTTAGTGTTCATTATAATACCCTCCTGAATAATGTATTATCTAACGAAGCGTTTTACTTCGCTCAGATATCCTGATGAGCTTCCCGCTTTGACATTTGGTATTCCGCCATCAAAAAACCTGTTGATAAAAGGGATGCCGCGCCCCATGCGCAAAACATTCCCGTATATCCGCAGCGCTGAATCAGCGCGCCGAATACGAGGGAACCGACTCCGGCTCCGCCGTATGTCAACAAATCCATGACGCTGGCTACGAAGGAGATATTGCCGGTATGAGCGAAGCGGCCGGGAAACGCCGAAAGCATATGCGTGTTTATAACGGCTACCATGGCGGAGATAAGCCCGAGACATATAATCGCGCCGATGGGTGATATATCGTCAAGGCACACGGGGATAACAGCCGCCGCACAGACGATGAACGCCAGCGTCGATACGAGGTTTTCATCCTTTAGGAGCCTGTACAGCGCGGGGTACAGCATCCTCCCGACAAGCGCGAGCAGAGGTATAAGAAATATATAACCCGCGACCGCGCTCAAGTCAATGGAAAAACGGTTGACGAAATATCTGGCGAACCATACGTTCAGGTTATCCTTTATCATACCATGCGCGATAGCCGGAATCATGACGCGTCGAAGGCGCTTATCGCGGAGTATCGCTCGTATGTTTCCCGCCTTTTTACGTCGCGAATATGAATCGACGACCGGTCTTTCGTCAAGCGTGAAGCGAACGACCGCGGCCATAATCAACGACGCGCAGCCGGGGGCTATAAAGCATGACGCCAGGCCGAACCGCGACGCT
>JAUNBY010000024.1 GCA_030526935.1 Clostridia bacterium | reverse complement strand
ACAATATAGTTTAAATCTATATAACGAACGCAATTCACGAATCTTTTCTTTCATATTTGCGCCAAATAGTATATAATAGATATATTACGGCAATGGCTGGGAGAGATTGGCGAATTGGAACTGATAGGAATACTCGGCGGGACGTTCGACCCGATACATACGGGGCATACGCGCATGGCGCAGGCGTTCGTCAATAAGACGGGCGTAAGGCGCGTGCTCTTTATCCCCGACGGAAGCCCGCCGCATAAAAGCGGCCTCGCCGACGCGAATGACCGGCTTGAGATGTGCCGCATCGCGACGAGGGAATACCCGGGATTCGAACCTTGCGATATCGAGATCAGGCGGGCGGGCACGACCTATACCTTCGAGACGCTGAGGGAGCTTAAAAAAAGGGTGCCCGACGCGGGCTTCATCTACATCGTCGGCTCCGACACGATGATGATAATCGAAACGTGGAAAAATTTCGCCGAGGTCGCGAAGATGGTCAGGTCCATAGCCGTCATTCCCCGCCCCGGGGATGACAGGGACGCGCTCATGCGGCATAAGGGGCGGCTTTTCGAGCGGTACGGCGTTAAAATCGACATACTGCCCTGCGAGGTCAGCGACGTATCGTCTTCGCAGATACGCTTTCGCCTTGCGAGATTTTTGCCCGTAAGCGGCATGGTCGAGCCGGAGGTGGAAAAGTATATAAAGTCGCATAAGCTCTACCGCGACGATATGCTCACCTCCCTCAAGCGCACGATGACCCCGGCGAGATATCGCCACACGCTCGGAGTGGAGAAGACCGCGGTGAAGATGGCCGGGATATTCGGCGAGGACGAGGACAAAGCACGCACGGCCGCGCTTTTGCACGACTGCGCCAAGCACATGTCGGTAAATGACATGTGCGCGCTCGTGGACGAATACGGAATCTCGACCGCCGCCGGGGAACGCGACAGCAGGGCGCTTTTGCACGCTGCGGCGGGCATGGCGCTGGCGCAGAAACAGTACGCGCAGACCGACCCCGACATATTGAGCGCCATACGCTGGCATACCACGGGCAAGGTCGGCATGAACAAACTCGACAAGATCATATACCTGGCCGATATGACAGAGCCGGGCAGACGCTCGTTCGCGGGTCTGGATGATATAAGAAAGGCCGCCATGACGGATCTGGACAAGGCCATGGCCCTGGCCGCCAGGCGCACGGTCGAATACGTCAAAAACAGGGGTATGCCGCTCAACGAGAGAACCGTTGAGCTGTTGGAAAGTATCGGCGAAAACTGACGAGGAGGACGAAAAATGGACTCAAAGCAGCTTGCGACTATCATCGCCACGGAGCTTGAACAAAAGCAGGGAAACGACGTCATGGTGCTCGAGGTGAGCCACCTGACCTCCATAACCGATTATTTCGTCATAGCGGGAGGGCAAAGTTCGATAAAGGTTCGCGCGCTCGCCGAAGCCGTCGAGGAAAAACTCGAAAAGGAAGGCATACAGGTTCGTCGCAAGGAGGGCGTGCAGGCGTCGCGGTGGATAGTTCTGGACTATATATCGGTCATAGTGCACATCTTCCACGACGAGGAGCGGCAGTTCTATAACATAGAAAGGCTTTGGATGGACGGCGGCAATCTCACCGACTTCATGCCGAAGGGCGAAGATAATGGCTGACGAAAGGCGCGTTATAGAATTGCGCACACCCGCCGACGAGCAGTCGGCGATACTGATAAGGATGACCACGGCCGGCGCGCTCGCCTACTCCGGGATAAGCCTCGACGAGATGGAAGACGCCAAACTCGCGGCGGAGGAAGCCTGCAAATGCCTTATCAGGTCGTGCGGATGCGGCGAGTTGGCGATAAGATACATCATCGATAAGGACAAATTCACGCTCGACGCGGACGGCCTTATGACGTCAGATTGCGCCTGCGAGGGCTTGTCCGACGAGGAGGTCGGCGTCATAAGATACGTGCTTTTGTCGATGATGGACACGGTTGAACTGGTCTTCGACGATAAATGCCTGCGCGGTATACGCATGGCCAAGAGCCTGCGCCTGTGTCAATGAGCGGCGTCAGGGAAAGCGCCGAGGCGCTCATAGAGCAGTATCACCTCTCGGGAGACGAGGCCATTCGCGAGAGACTGATCGCTATGCATTTAAACGTGGCCGCCATCGTCGCCAGGCGCTTTTCCGGACGCGGAGTCGATTACGACGATCTGTATCAGGTCGCATCGCTGGCTCTCGTCAAAGCCATAGACCGGTTCAACCCCGCGATGGGCCTTAAATTCACGACGTTTTTGGCGCCGACCATGGCGGGCGAGGTCAAAAACTACTTCCGCGACCGCTCGAGGCTCATATCAATCCCCCGCTCGGGCGCGGAACTGATGAAGAAGATAAAGGCCGCCACGGAGCATCTCGAACAAAAGCTCATGCGCAACCCCACTCCCGTCGAATTGGCCGAATATTTGAACGCCCCCGTCGAAGCGGTTCTCGAGGCGCTTGAAATGCGCGAGAGCACGTCTTACGCGTCGCTCGACTCGGCTTCGGAAGAAGACGAATCGCCCATCTCGACGTTCATCGGCAAAAACGAGGAGGGCTTCGAGAAGTTCGAAACCTCGGACATGCTCAAAAGGGCGCTCGATAAACTTCCCGATGACGAGAAAAAGGTCATGATATACCGCTATATACAGGCCCTGAGCCAACGCGAGGTCGCGCAGAAAACGGGCGTTTCGCAAATGACCGTTTCCCGCATTGAAAGAAGGGCCATAAGTAAGCTTAAGGCGCTGCTTGCGCCGGAAAGGAACGATTCATGAAGCTCGGATTTATAGGCGCGGGCAATATGGCCGGCGCCATGATGGGGGGAATAGCCGGCGCGGGCGTCATCGAAAGGGGCGATATATGCGCGTTTGACATAGATCGGGATAAAATTGAGGCTATAGAAAACCGCCTTGGCGTAAAGGGCTTTTCGGATGTTGACGGCATGATAGCCGCGTGCGATATGATAGTCATCGCCATAAAGCCCAACGTCGTAAAGGACGCCGTTTTAAAATCGAAATCCGCCTTGGCGGGAAAGGCCGTGGTGTCGATCGCGGCGGGCTGGACGACCAAGGCCCTTAAAGATCTTCTTGACCCTTCGACGAGGCTTCTCCGGGTGATGCCCAACACCCCGGCGCTTTGCGGCGCGGGCATGACGGCGTTGAGCGTAGCCACGACGTTTACGCCCGCCGAGAAGGAATTCGCGCAGAAAATGTTCTCAAGCTTCGGGCTTTACGAGTGGGTGCGCGAGGATTTGATAGACGCGGCGGTGGGCGTATCGGGTTCCGGCCCCGCTTACGTATACATGTTCATAGAGGCTCTCGCGGACGCGGGGGTATCTCTGGGACTGACCCGCGCGCAGGCCGTCAAAATGGCGGCTCAGACGGTCAAAGGCTCGGCTCAGATGGTCATGGACACCGGGAAACATCCCGGGGAATTGAAGGACATGGTCTGCTCTCCCGGCGGCACGACCATCGAGGCGGTTCGCGTTCTTGAGAGAAACGGCCTGCGCTCAGCCGTCATGGAGGCCGCGATAGCCGCGGCGGAAAAGGCAAAGTCGCTTTGAAGAAGGTTACCGTATATACCGACGGCGCCTGTTCCGGAAACCCCGGGCCGGGGGGGTGGGGCGCGATTTTGATGTACGGCGACGCGCGCAGGGAAATGTCGGGCTATGAAGGAGCCACCACCAACAACCGCATGGAGCTTACGGCCGCAATAGAGGCGCTTGGGGCGCTCAGGGAGCCGTGCGAGGTCGATCTGTATACCGACAGTTCCTATATGGCGCACGCCTTTTTGCGCGGATGGCTCGTCAACTGGCAAAGAAACGGTTGGCTCACGGCGGGGAAAAAGCCCGTCGAGAACCGCGATTTGTGGGAAACGCTCATAGAACTTACGAACAGGCACAGGGTTAACTTTCACGTGGTTCGAGGACACTCGTCGAACAAATTGAACAACCGCTGCGACGCGCTCGCGACGGGAGCGATAAAGGCCAATAAAAAGTAACGAAGGGTATTGACGTCGATGTATGAGAAGTTTGGCAAAAGAGCGGCGGACATAGCGCTTTCATCCATAGCCCTTGTAATACTTTTTCCGATACTTGTGATTCTGGCGCTCGCCATAAAGCTCGATTCCAGGGGGCCGGCGCTGTTCAGGCAAAAGCGCTTCGGCAAGGACAAGGGCATGTTCTACATATACAAGTTCAGAACCATGTACGCCGACGCGCCCGGCGACGTGCCCACGGACAAAATGAAGGACGCCGAAAAGCACATAACCCGCATGGGAAGGGTGCTGCGCAAGACGTCGCTTGACGAATTGCCGCAGATTATAAACATATTAAAGGGAGAGATGAGCATCATAGGCCCGCGACCCGCCCTGTGGAACCAGGACAACCTCATCGCCCTGCGCGATAAATACGACGCCAACCGCGCCGTACCAGGGCTTACGGGACTCGCTCAGGTCAACGGGCGCGACGAGCTGGATGAAGACGAAAAAGCCCGCTACGACGGGTATTACGCCTCTCACATATCCCTTGAAATGGATATTAAGTGCTTTTTAAAGACGTTCATATCGGTCGTCAAATGCGAAGGCGTCGTCGAAGGCTCGAATAAAGCGCCAAAAAGCACATAGCCCGCCTTTTCAGGCAACGTCCTTTTTGCGCCCGGCTCTGTGCCGTTTAACCTGATCGGCCAGCTGACGCCTGTTCATCTTCGTATAATCCTTTTCGCCGTCGTCCTGACGGCGTTTTTTTATTCCGGATACGTGAAACTGGCTGATATTGACCACGCAGCCCGCCGCGATCATCAACAGCGGCACGGTTTTAAGCGACTGCGCCCAGTTCAGTACGCTCAGGCTGAACAGCCCGACCCACGCGCCGCCCGTTATGGCGATCGCGATTGTCAGCGCCAAAACGACGTAGTCCCCCATGGGACGGTTTCTGAGTATCACGCAGGCGACGGAGAAAAGCGCGAGCACGAGCATATAAAGCGCTATGGAGAACATCGACGACGGAAAATACGAAATCGCCCGCGCAAACGGTACGCCCTCGTTCGCGCAGAGGTTTATAAGCCCGGTCAGAAATTGCGACAACATCTCAAACCTGATATAGCATTCATATCCCGCCCAGACGAGTAAAAGCACCGCCCCGTAGAGTATCAGCTGCCGTCCAGAGTATTTACGCTTTTCCATTTTATCCCTCCGTAGTATGCCGCTCGGCGATAGAATACCGTTTAATTTTACACTATAACCTTCGCACTGTCAAGCCGGGCGAACAGGCGCAAACGAACATCGGCTTAAATCATTGCCGAAATTCGCAATCCCTTGATTTTTTGCCGGTTCTGGTGTACAATGATTTCAAAATGGGGTTGTATGCTCATCCGGCAACCCGGGGGAGGCGACAATATGTCCGCAAGGCTAAAGCTCCCCATCGGCACGGAATTCTTTAATGAGTTTCGTCGAGATGGCTATTATTACATAGATAAAACCGAATTTATCAGGACGTTGCTGGACAATCGCGGCAAGGTCAACCTCTTTACGCGCCCGCGTCGCTTCGGAAAGACGCTGACGATGAGCATGCTAAAATCCTTCTTCGAGATCGGAACGGACGAGACGCTGTTCGACGGGCTGGCGATAAGCCGGTACCGCGAGCTTTGCGACGAATATATGGGGCGGTATCCCGTCATAAGCCTGTCGCTCAAGGGCGTGGACGGAATAAGCTTCGACGAGGCGTTCGGCATGCTTGGCGAGATAATCTGGAGCGCGTTTCAGGAGCACTCGGACTTACTCGATTCACCGGCGGTTAAGCCGTTTGAGAAGAAAACCTTCGAAAGGATTTTATACAAAGAAGCTACGCAGTCCGAGTTGCTATCGTCATTGAAATTTCTCTCCGCCCTCCTTACCAGGCACAACAACAAGCCCGTGATAATCCTTATAGACGAGTACGACGTGCCGCTTCAGAAAGCGGAAGCGGGAGGTTTCTACGAGCAGATGGTCAAGGCCATAAGGACGCTATTGGGCGAGGCTCTTAAGACCAACTCCAACCTGGCCTTCGCGGTGGTGACGGGATGCCTTCGCATATCCAAAGAGAGCATATTCACGGGTCTTAACAACCTGGAAGTGGATACGGTGATGGATACGACTTACAACAGGTACTTCGGCTTTACCCATTCGGAGGTAGAGAAGCTCGCCGAGGATTACGGCATACCCTTCGCCATGCGCCAGCTAACCGAATGGTACGACGGCTACAATTTCGGCGGCGAGAAGATGTACTGTCCCTGGGACGTGCTCAACCAGTGCAAGCAGCTTCTGCGCGACCCAGAGGCGCAGCCGGGGATGTACTGGGAGACGACGAGTTCAAACGACGTGATACGCCGCTTCATAGGCATGGTCGACATGAAGCGCGCACATGACGCGACCGCGCCCAAAACGGACGCGGGGCTTATCGACGAGATAGAGCGGCTGATAGCCGGGGAAAGCGTATATAAGCCCCTTATCGAAAACCTCACGTACAAGGATATGCCTGACCCCAATGAAAACAGCGAAGCGGATATATCGAGAAACACGGACAACCTTTACAACATTCTTCTTATGACGGGCTATCTGACCGCGGGAGAAGGCGCGAGGAAGAACGACTCAATGGTCGAGTTGCGAATACCCAACGCCGAGGTAAAGGATCTCTTTGCGCGAAAGATTCAAAGCTGGTTTGCGCAGACGCGCCCGGCATCGACGAAACGGGAGATGTACGCGGCGCTTTGGAGCGGGGAAGTTGAAGTTATACGTGCGATTATCGACAGGACGCTTATAGAAACGATAAGCTGCTTCGATTACTACGAAAACTACTATCACGGCTTTCTGGTGGGGCTTCTGGTAAACGAAGGATATACGGTGTACTCTAACGGGGAGTTCGGGCTGGGGCGCGCCGACATAATGGTAGTGGACGCGCCGAACAAGCGCGCGATGCTTATAGAGGTCAAGGCGGGCAAAGAGGGAGAAGACGAATTCGCAAGCCTGCTCAAGGACGCCATCGAGCAGATCGGGCGGCGGCGCTACTCCCTGAAGTATAAACTCGACAATTTCAGGGTGATACAGTACGGCTTTGCTTTTATTCGAAAGAGTTGCGAGATTCGGATAGCGGAATGAGTCCGCGGTTTAGATAATGGCACACCGACAAGGAGGGAGGCGACAATATGTCCGCAAGGCTAAAGCTCCCCATCGGCACGGAATTCTTCAGCAAGTTCCGCAGTGATGGTTACTATTACATAGATAAAACCGAGTTCATAAAGACATTGCTTGAGAATCGAGGGGAAGTCAACCTCTTTACGCGCCCGCGTCGCTTCGGAAAGACGCTGACGATGAGCATGCTAAAATCCTTCTTCGAGATCGGAACGGACGAGACGCTGTTCGACGGGCTGGCGATAAGCCGGTACCGCGAGCTTTGCGACGAATATATGGGGCGGTATCCCGTCATAAGCCTGTCGCTCAAGGGCGTGGACGGAATAAGCTTCGACGAGGCGTTCGGCATGCTTGGCGAGATAATCTGGAGCGCGTTTCAGGAGCACTCGGACTTACTCGATTCACCGGCGGTTAAGCCGTTTGAGAAGAAAACCTTCGAAAGGATTTTATACAAAGAAGCTACGCAGTCCGAGTTGCTATCGTCATTGAAATTTCTCTCCGCCCTCCTTACCAGGCACAACAACAAGCCCGTGATAATCCTTATAGACGAGTACGACGTGCCGCTTCAGAAAGCGGAAGCGGGAGGTTTCTACGAGCAGATGGTCAAGGCCATAAGGACGCTATTGGGCGAGGCTCTTAAGACCAACTCCAACCTGGCCTTCGCGGTGGTGACGGGATGCCTTCGCATATCCAAAGAGAGCATATTCACGGGTCTTAACAACCTGGAAGTGGATACGGTGATGGATACGACTTACAACAGGTACTTCGGCTTTACCCATTCGGAGGTAGAGAAGCTCGCCGAGGATTACGGCATACCCTTCGCCATGCGCCAGCTAACCGAATGGTACGACGGCTACAATTTCGGCGGCGAGAAGATGTACTGTCCCTGGGACGTGCTCAACCAGTGCAAGCAGCTTCTGCGCGACCCAGAGGCGCAGCCGGGGATGTACTGGGAGACGACGAGTTCAAACGACGTGATACGCCGCTTCATAGGCATGGTCGACATGAAGCGCGCACATGACGCGACCGCGCCCAAAACGGACGCGGGGCTTATCGACGAGATAGAGCGGCTGATAGCCGGGGAAAGCGTATATAAGCCCCTTATCGAAAACCTCACGTACAAGGATATGCCTGACCCCAATGAAAACAGCGAAGCGGATATATCGAGAAACACGGACAACCTTTACAACATTCTTCTTATGACGGGCTATCTGACCGCGGGAGAAGGCGCGAGGAAGAACGACTCAATGGTCGAGTTGCGAATACCCAACGCCGAGGTAAAGGATCTCTTTGCGCGAAAGATTCAAAGCTGGTTTGCGCAGACGCGCCCGGCATCGACGAAACGGGAGATGTACGCGGCGCTTTGGAGCGGGGAAGTTGAAGTTATACGTGCGATTATCGACAGGACGCTTATAGAAACGATAAGCTGCTTCGATTACTACGAAAACTACTATCACGGCTTTCTGGTGGGGCTTCTGGTAAACGAAGGATATACGGTGTACTCTAACGGGGAGTTCGGGCTGGGGCGCGCCGACATAATGGTAGTGGACGCGCCGAACAAGCGCGCGATGCTTATAGAGGTCAAGGCGGGCAAAGAGGGAGAAGACGAATTCGCAAGCCTGCTCAAGGACGCCATCGAGCAGATCGGGCGGCGGCGCTACTCCCTGAAGTATAAACTCGACAATTTCAGGGTGATACAGTACGGCTTTGCTTTTATTCGAAAGAGTTGCGAGATTCGGATAGCGGAATGAATCAAGTGTCGCAATTAAGGGGAGGATTTTTATGCATCTCGTTTATCTGGCGTTGACATTTCTGGCTATGGTGGTGCTGCTTGCGTTTAAGCGGCCTTTATATCAGGCGATATTGGGAGGTCTCCTTGTCGCGGCGGCGCTGTTTCGCATAAGCCCCATGGTGATACTTGAGCGCGTGGGCGGGGTTTTGACAAGCTGGGAGTCAATGTCGGTTCTGGTTTCGATGTACCTGATAAGCTATCTTCAGCGAATGCTCGACGCCAGAAATCAGATGAAGATGGCTCAGGCCGACCTCAACGGCATTTTTCATAACCGGAGAATCAACGCGACCGCGACGCCCATGTTCATCGGCATGCTGCCTTCGGCGGCGGCGATGCTGCTGTGCGGCGACATAGTTAAGGACTCGACCGACGGCTATCTCGACAGAAAAGAGCAGGCCGTTGTGACAAGCTGGTTCAGGCACATTCCCGAAAGCGTGCTGCCGACTTATCCCGGGGTATTGCTTATGGCGAGCCTTTCGGGGATAGAACTGTCGCGGTTCATACCGGCGATGATCGTTCCCGTCGCGGTTCTGGCGCTGTTGGGATACGCGCCATTCCTGCGAAAGATTCCGAAAGAGCCCGAAACGCCGGTAAGCTCCGACAAAAAGCGGGACGCGCTAAATCTTCTCAAGCACGTCTGGACGCTCGTCGCGATACTGATTTTGATACTTGCGGCGGGACTTTCGGTGGTTCCCGCGCTGTTGATTGTAATAGTCGCCGCCGCGATAGTATACCGGTTCATGCCCGGGGATATGGGGCGGATGGTGATATCGGCCTTCGAGCCAAGGCTCATAGTCAACACGTTTCTGGTGCTGGTGCTCAGGGAGCTTATATCCTACACGGGGGTTTTGCAATTGCTCCCCGAGGCGCTTTCGACGCTCCCGATTCCCACATACCTCATTTTCGCGATACTGTTCTTCCTGGGCGGCATTGTAAGCGGAAACACCGGAATAATCGCCCTGGGAACGCCCCTGGCTTTTGCCGCCATGGACGCGGGCGTAGAACTGATGGTGCTTTTGATGTGCATGTGCCACGCCGCGAGCCAGATATCCCCCGTTCACGTCTGCCTGGTCGTAGCCAGCGAATATTACAATATATCCCTTGGCGAACTGGTCAGAAAAACCCTCCCTTTGGCTCTGGCATTCTGCATTTTGATGATAGGCTATTATAATCTGCTGCTTCTTTTCTGATAATTGGCTGATATGCGAATTCGCGCGCGAAAAGAGGGGCGCGCCATACGGCGCGCCCCTCGCGTCAATCAAATCAAACTCCCGGAACCTGTCAGTTAAACGCGCTTTTCATCCTCTCGAAGAACGACTTTTTCTGTTCGTACTCGCGTCCGGTGGAGCTGTTGTCGAACTGCTTCAGGAGCTCTTTTTGCTTATCGCTCAACTTCGTCGGAACCTCTACGTTCATTTGTATGTACAGATCTCCTCGCCCGTTGCCGCGAAGGTTGGGTATTCCCTGCCCCTTAATGCGGAAGACGGTTCCGGGCTGGGTGCCTTCGGGGACGTTGTATTTGACGGGCGAATCGAGCGTGGGCACGTCTATTTCAGCCCCGAGCGCGGCCTGAATTATGGAAATCGGGATGGTCACGTACATGTCGGAGCCTTTGCGCACGAAGTACTTATGCGGCCTTACGTTTATTACGACCTGCAAATCTCCAGGAGGGCCTCCGCGCTCTCCCGGCTCGCCCTGTCCGGAGATCCTTATTATCTGTCCGGTATCGCAGCCCGCGGGGATGTTTATCTTGCGCCTCTTCGTCGTGACTACCCGCCCGCGCCCCGAGCACTTGGAGCACGGCTCCTTTATGACCTGCCCCGTCCCCTGGCACGCGTCGCACACGCGTATATTCTGCATACGGCCAAACGGCGTTGACTGCGTGACCGTCACCTGTCCCGTGCCTTTGCACTTTGTGCAGGTCTGCGGCTGGGTTCCGGGCTTAGCTCCGGTTCCGGAGCAGGTGGGGCATTCCTCGTGGCGGGTGACGTTTATCTCCTTCGCGCAGCCCTTCGCGGCTTCCTCGAAGGTAAGCGTCACCTCGTAGCGCAAGTCGTCGCCCTGAACGGGGCCGCGCCTCGCGGACGAACCCGAAAAGCCCCCGCCGCCGAATATGGAGGAGAATATATCGTCGAAACCTCCGAAGCCCCCAAAGCCGCTGAAGCCGCCGAAATCGGAATATCCCGCCCCGCCCGCGCCGGGCTGTTCGTGGCCGAACTGATCGTAGCGCGCGCGCTTTTGCTGGTCGGACAAAACCTCGTAAGCTTCGTTGACCTCTTTGAACTTCTCTTCCGCCTGTTTGTCGCCGGGATTTATGTCCGGATGGTATTTTTTGGCGAGCTGGCGATAGGCCTTTTTGATTTCGGCCTCACTCGCGGTCTTGCCAACGCCCAATACCTCGTAGTAATCTCTCTTTGCAGCCATAGCCACACCCCTTTGGGTCAAGGCCGGGGCTATCCGTTTTTAGCCCCGGACAGCCCCAAAGCCCCGTTAATTATCTTCCTCGAAGCTGGATTCGACGGTTCCGTCATCGTTGACCGTAGGCCCCGCTCCCGGCCCCTGCTGGCCGTCCGCGCCGGGCTGTCCGGCCTGCTGCTGGTAAATCTTTCCGAATATCTCGTAGGTCGCCTGCGAGAACTTCTCGGTCGCGGGCTTTATCTCCGCGGCGTTTCCGCGCTCGCGAACCTTCTTGAACTCGGCCAGTTCGTCCGCGATCTTCGCGGCGTCGGCGGGATCGAGCTTGCCCTGCATATCCTTGAGGGTGCGCTCGGTCTGGTAGATGAGGCTGTCGGCCTGGTTGAGGGTATCGACCTCTTCCTTCTTGGCCTTGTCCTCGCTGGCGAACCTCTCGGCTTCCTCGACGGCCTTCTTTATATCGGCTTCGGAGAGGTTGCTGGAAGCGGTGATGGTTATCTGCTGCTCGTTTCCGGTTCCCAGGTCCTTGGCGGATACGTGGACTATGCCGTTGGCGTCGATGTCGAAGGTTACCTCTATCTGAGGCACGCCCCTTGGCGCCGGCGCTATGCCGGAGAGCTGGAAGCGGCCGAGGGTCTTGTTGTAGGCGGCCATTTCGCGCTCGCCCTGCAAAACGTGCACGTCAACCGCGGTCTGTCCGTCGGCGGCGGTGGAGAACACCTGGCTCTTCTTCGTGGGTATGGTGGTGTTGCGGTCGATTAGGCGGGTGAACACGCCGCCCATGGTCTCTATTCCCAGTGACAGAGGCGTTACGTCCAGCAGAAGAACGTCCTTTACGTCGCCTCCGAGAACGCCGGCCTGTATCGCCGCGCCTATGGCTACGCACTCGTCGGGGTTGATTCCCTTATAAGGCTCCTTGCCGGTTATGCGCTGCACGGCTTCCTGAACCGCCGGTATGCGGGTTGATCCTCCGACGAGTATGACCTTGTCTATCTGCTGCGCGGTAACTCCCGCGTCGCGAAGCGCCTGATTGAGCGGGGTTATGGTCTTGTCGACGAGATCGGCGGTCAACTCGTTGAACTTGGCGCGGGTAAGCGTCACGTCGAGGTGCTTGGGGCCGGTCGAGTCGGCGGTTATGAACGGCAGGTTTATATTGGCGCTCATCAGTCCGCTAAGCTCTATCTTGGCCTTCTCCGCGGCTTCCTTAAGGCGCTGCAGGGCCATCCTGTCCTGTTTGAGGTCTATGCCATTTTCGCGCTTGAACTCCTCGGCCACGTAGTCGATTACGCGGTTGTCGAAGTCGTCTCCGCCCAGGCGGTTGTTACCGGCGGTCGCGAGAACCTCGAAAACGCCGTCGCCTATCTCCATGAGGGAGACGTCGAAGGTGCCGCCGCCGAGGTCGTAGACCAGTATCTTATGAGCCTGCTCCTTGTCGAGGCCGTAGGCCAGGGAAGCGGCGGTAGGCTCGTTGATTATGCGAAGCACTTCCAGTCCCGCGATGCGGCCCGCGTCCTTCGTGGCCTGGCGCTGAGAGTCGGAGAAGTAGGCGGGGACGGTTATGACGGCCTGCGTCACGGTTTCGCCCAGATACGCCTCGGCGTCCGACTTGAGCTTTTGCAGTATCATGGCGCTTATCTCCTGGGGAGTGTAGCTCTTGCCGTCTATGGTGACCTTGTAGTTGCTGCCCATTTCGCGCTTTATGGACGAAACGGTGCGGTCGGGATTGGTGACGGCCTGGCGCTTCGCAACCTGACCTATGAGGCGCTCGCCGTTCTTGGCGAAGCCCACGACGGAAGGCGTCGTGCGGCTGCCTTCGGGGTTGGGGATGACTACGGGTTCATTGCCTTCCATTACGGCTACGCAGGAATTGGTCGTGCCAAGGTCGATACCGATGATCTTACTCATAATTATGTCCTCCAAAAATTTATTATCGTCTTTAATTTGCGATGAACGCTACGCTTTCAATCGGCTTCGACGGAAACCTTAACCGTCGAATACCTCAACACGCGTCCTCTCGCCTCGTATCCTTTTTCAAACTCCTCGAGAACCTTTCCGGGTTCCCCTTCCTCACAGCGCATTACGGCGTTGTGCTTATTGGGGTCGAAGTCCTCGCCGACGGCTTTAATCTCAACCAGACCCATTCGCTGAACGGCTTCGGACAATATGCGCCTGGTCAGCTCTACGCCTTCAAGAAGCGCCCTGGCGTCGGCGTTTTCCGCGCCCGCCGCGACCGCGCGGTCGAGATTGTCTATGACCGGGAGTATGGCCGTCAGCGTGTCCCTCACTCCCTCGTCGTAGGCGTCGGTGCGCGTCTGCGCGTTGCGCCTTTTAAAGTTCTGAAAATCCGCCTGCGCGCGCCTGGCCATGTCCAGATACTCGTCGCGCTGCTTTACCGCGGTTTCAAGGGCCGTCTGCCACTGTTCCAGGTCGGCGACCTGCTCCCTCTGGCAGTCAGGCTCCGGCGCGCTTTCATTAGCGGGCCTATGTTCTTTTACGGACTCGTCGTTTTTTACCTGTTCATCCAACCTTCTGCACCTCTACTTTTCTGAAAGCATGTCGGTTATGGCCTTACCCATGAAAGGGATCACCGACACGACCTTTGCATAATTCATTCTGGTTGGGCCTATGATGCCCATTGTGCCCACCGAATTATCGCCCACGCGGTAGCTCGCGGTGACCAGCGAGCAATCGGCGAATTCCGGTATATCGTTCTCGGGGCCTATATGTATTGTAAACTCCACTCCTCCCGGGTGCCTTAAAAGCGGATAGAGCTTTTCCTTGGATTCGATGACGCTTAAAAAGGTTCTGGCCTTTTCGACGTCGGAATACTCGGGGAAGCTGAGCATATTCGCGGTTCCGCCTACCACGACCTCCTGAGTGGCCTGCTCCTCAACGCGCCTTTCCATGACTCGAAGTATATTGGCCATGAGCCTTCTGTTTTCGCTGAGATCCCTGAACATCTCGGCGAAGCGGCTCCTCAATTGCTTCATGCCCACGTCCGCAAGCTGCTGCGTGAGCATCCGCGACAGGTCGTAAAGGCTTTCCTCGGACATGTCCGCCGGTATGGTGACCACCGCGTCCTTTATTATGCCCGCGTTTGTCACGACTATCATCACCGCCGTCTGCTCCGTCACGGGAACCAGCTGCACGCGCTTTATCCTGAGCGTTTCGAGATGCGGAGCGGATATGACCGAGGTGTAACTGGTCATGTCGCTCAACAGCTGCGCCGCGCGGGTGATGACCTCCTTTACCTGGCTTGTCTTCACGTCCAGATACGACATTATACGCTTCGCGTCCTCGTCGTCCAGGCGGGAGACGCTGAGCAGGCGGTCAACGTAAAGCCTGTAGGCCTTATATGAAGGTATTCGCCCGGCGGAGGTGTGCGGCTGCCCGAGATAGCCAAGCTCCTCCAAATCGCTCATTTCGTTGCGAATCGTCGCCGGCGAAAATCCCACGCCGGCCTTTCGCGATATCGTCCGCGATCCGACCGGCACGGCGGTCATGATGTAATCATCGATGATCGCCTTAAGTATCAGGAACTTCCTTTCGTCCATCAACACTCCGATCATCCCCCATTCAGCCTGTTAGCACTCATAATGGTCGAGTGCTAACCGACGAGTATAGAGTATCACTTGCGGGAGGTTTTGTCAATAGTAAAGAACGCTAATTTCGCGTTAAAGGTCAAGGAAAGTCAAATAAAAGATGGGCGGCGGGTGTTTTTTTAACGACGCCGTGTTGAATTATGGTTATATAATACCACACTTAACGAAAAAAGTCAATGCTTGTCTTTTGGGGGAGGGGATGTTAGAATGCGTAAATAATAGTTGCCGGCACAAAGCGATTGTGGTATAATCAGACTGGCAGGAAGAAACTGCACGAGCCGCGCTTATGCCCGCTGGACTGTATACGAAGGCGGGTGATGCCCGATGACGACGTATGAAATACTCATGGTTGTCTTGACGGTTATAGGATTGCTCATAGCAATCAACAAAAACAAGTAAGCGAATCGCCGTGTAGTTAGTGGCTACACGGCGATTCTAACAACTTAGATTGCCAGCGGGTTTAAAACGCTCGCGAAGATGCTACTCTTCCTGCCATTATTATACCGCGGGACATTCACGGTGTCAAGCGGTTTTTTATTCCTTTTTTCCTTTTGCCGGATAAGGGAGGGATTTCATGAACGATCATATGAACGCGCCATCAGCGGCAAACGAAGTCTTTGCCGGCGAAATCGAGAAGCTGGGCGAAGTAGCCCGTCTGCACGGCCTGTCTATAACGCCGGCGGACGTTCGCGAGATAGTCGAGGCGCGAAACGCCGCCCTCGACGACTGCGGGACGGTCGAATTCGGCCCCGGTCCCGCGGCGGCGTTAGTCTGGGCGCTGTGCGACTCGCCGCACATACAAAAGGAAGACTTCGTATCTACAATCTGCGAAATGCAGGCGCTGTTCTACCGCTTCAAGGCGGACTGGGCCTCAGCCATACCCGACGAAGCGCTCGTAAAGGCCATGGCGGAGAGGTTCAACGGCGAGTGCGAAGGTTCATTGGAACTCATGTCGGACTGGAATCCGCGAAGAAACGCGCTTTCCCCAAAGGCGTAAAGGAATGGCGATATTATGAAATACGAACTGACATTGGAAGCCGCCGGGTCTAAACGCGAGGTATGGGCGCTTCTCGAACGCGCGGCGAGCCTTTATACGGGCGGCGGCTCCACGTCCGTCCCAAAGGCCGTGGCGGCGAAGCTCCTCGAGGGTATATGCCGGCATATGGCGGTCGGCGCCGGACGCGGGGACGCCTTTGCCGATTACGAGGCGGGCGTGGACATCGCCCTTAAAAAGACGGCCGCCGCCCGAAGGCGCTATGCCTTTCTCGCGGCGCAGGCCCGCGACTGGGGGAATATATCGCTCAGGGACACGCTAAAGGGTCTGGGCGAGTTTTTCAGGCTGTACCAGCCGCGCCTTTTTCCCCTCGACACGCCGGGCGACATAGATTATCAGCTGTCAATTCCCGTGGAAGGGGAGCTTTGCGGGGTCGATTACGTACTTGAGTACATAAGGCGGCTGACCATCGAAACGCGCTTTACGCTGCGCTTCGACGAGCGCGAGGTCGAGGCTGTTATGGCTAAATACGACGGGGAATCGGGAGAACTTCTCATAAACGTATTCGACATGGCGTTCGCGAACGCCGTCGCGCGCGCGATTATGCACCTTCCGCTAAATCGGCTGTTTTTGACTCTAGGCGAACGAGACGCCCTTATCGACGCGCTTTACGCGAGAAGCCGCGAATTCGTGGAAATTACCGTTTCAAAGGCCATAGAAGATTTATCCCTGGCCGTCGCGATGCGAAACGCCGACAGCCTGTGGTATTTCGAGACGGCCGGTCGGAATCTGTGCCGGCGTATGTGCCATAGCCTCGCCTACACCCCCGACGGCCCCGCGTGCGAGCTTTTCATATGCGATGAGCGCGGGTGAAATGACGTCCGCGCAACCATCAAACCCACATTTATTAACACGGCTGGCGTAGGGGCGCGCATTGCGCGCCCGGTTATACCAGCGGGTCGCGTATACGGGGGAACGGCCAGGCCGACGGTCGGCCGCAAACCCGCAGGTTACAGGCCGGCGGGAGCGCAATGCGCTCCCCTACGGATTCGTTGACATGTAAGTTTGTTCGTCCAGCGGTGCAGGGTCAATCGTTCTCGCGAAAAACAATCCGGATTTATAAGCACG
>JAUNBY010000392.1 GCA_030526935.1 Clostridia bacterium | reverse complement strand
CTTGAGGCGCTTTATGGCGTCGTCGATGTGAAGCCTGAGAAACCGCGCGGCGCTTTTAAGGCGCGCGTCGGTGTCGCTCTCGCCGGAGAACCAGAATTCCCCCGTGAACATGCGAACGCCCTGACGGATGAGCTCGTCCAGGCACGGCGCGTACTGCGTATGTCCCTGGCCGAATTCCATGTCGCGGTATATGCCGGGGCGTGTCTCCTTCAGGTGCGCGGCGAATATATGCCCGCGCCCCGCGCGCAGGTCTTCGACGAGGTCCGTTTCGTATTTAACGCTGGCGTTTTTGAGATTCCCTATATCGGGATAGACGCCCAGATAGGGCGAATCGATGAGCTTTACGTATTTCATGGCCTTTCCAACGGTGTCCATGAACTCGGTCTCCATAGTCTCAAACCCGAGCGCCACGCCGTGGGTCGCGGCGCAATCGACAAACTGAGCGAGGCCTTCGAGAAACCATCTTTTCGTGTCGGCATCGCCCTGTTCATAATATACGTCGTAGCCCGCCAGCTGAATGAGCCTCACGCCGGTTTCCGCGGAAAACTCCACGGCCTTTCTCATGATTTCAACGCTTTTGCGCCTTATTTCGGGATCGTGAGAACCGGCGGGAAAGCGCCGGTGTCCGCTTAAGCACATGGTCGTCACCGGAACGCGCGCGTTTTTTATGGCGAGCGACAACTCGTCCCAGCCCCCGTCGAGTCGTGAGAGGCGCTCGTCGGTTTCGTCGATGGAGATTTCCATCCTGTCGAATCCGGCACGGCGTGTGGCAAGAAGCATCTGTTCAAAGCTCAGTCCCTTGGGCATGGCTTTTTCGTAAAGACCTAGTGTGTAATTCATAACGCGCGCCTCCCGTATAAAAAAATATCGCCTTTTCAGGCGATGTCTGTCGGTAGAGCGGCGGCATATCAGCCGCCGCGATTTGGAGCGGGCGATGGGAATCGAACCCACGTATCCAGCTTGGAAGGCTGGCGCTCTGCCATTGAGTTACGCCCGCGCGTTGGAGCGGTAGACGAGGCTCGGACTCGCGACCTCCACCTTGGCAAGGTGGCGCTCTACCAACTGAGCTACTACCGCATCTGAGAGCATGTGGTGCGGGCGAAGAGACTTGAACTCATACGCCACTTTGGCACCAGATCCTAAGTCTGGCGCGTCTGCCATTCCGCCACGCCCGCATAGCATTTCCGACAGAAATAAATTATACACAAATCCGGGGCGTTTGTCAATGAGCAAAAAGGGTCTTTTTCACCGAAACCCGTTTTTTAACATTATACGCCGCGCCGCTGAAACGTATGCGCGGCCTCACTGAGGCGAGCGCAGCGCGTCGAGCACGTCTTTGGCGCGGGTTATTCCTATGGGACGAAATTCCGCGCCGGGAAGCCGTTGATCGAACTGGCATAATGTCTTAAACTCGCACCAGTCGCAGGCGCTGCCGGAAGATGTCTGCGCGGGGGATATGTCCGTGCTTCCGTCGCGAATGCCCGCGAGCATCTGCGCGGCGACTTCTACGCCGCGCTTTATAAGGGCGTCGAAATCCTCCTGCGAAAGCACGCGCTCGCTTTTTTTAATCGAGCCGTCCTTGTTTATAGAGACGTTGACCGATAATTCCGGGTCCTCCGCCATGGCCTCCACGACCCGTTTATCGTCAAGCGTAATCCCGTCAAGCCGCAAAAGCTTTCTTCTGGCGAGGTCTACGAGTTCGGGATCCCTCTCGTCGGTGTCTATGAGAGGGTCGCGGACGCTGAAATAGAACATTCCGGCGGGCTTGCCATCGTAGCGGCTTATGGCGGTGGCCAGGTAAAGCGTCAATTGCAATTGAAGCCCCGCGTATATCTCGGGAAGGCTCACCTTCCTCGATCCCTTTTTATAATCGACGACGCGCACGTAGCGCGAATCTTCATCCTCGAACACGTCCACGCGGTCTATGCGCCCTATGAGCCGCGCGTCGTCTATGGCGACGGTGGCGGTCTGCGCCTCTATGTCGGCTTCGAGGCCCACGGGAATGAATTTGGAGCCGTCGAATTGCCGCGTTATTATCTCGGCCGCCCTGCGCGCGACGACGCGCATACGCCCGGCCTCGGCCTTTTCAAGCTCGCTCGGCTCGAAGGCGGCACTAAGCGCCTTGTCGATGAGCTGCCCGGTTATCTCGTCCATGGATTCCCGGCTCTGCTCAGCGGTCATCTCTCCCAGAGACGGCGCGTATTTCTTCATGAACCGCTCAAGCGCCTCGTGGTAGAATATTCCCGCGTCGCGCGGCGACAATTCGTATACCCTGAACTCCTCGGGCCTTATGGCGTAGCTCGCGAAGTGCCTGAACGGGCACGACGCGTAGCGTTCGAGCCTCGACACGCTCAGCGTGTCGAGCGGGCCGTAGGCGTCGCGCATTATCGAGGGCGGGAGCTTTTCCGAATAGACGCGGAAATTTTTCGCGCTCATCACGCGTTCGAATTTTTCGCGGTAGCCGTCGATTGATTTCAGGGCTTCCCCAAAGGCGCGGGCGCTGTCGTCGTTTTCGGCAATGGCCCCCGGAACGCGCGTAAGGGCGAGTTCGCCCTGCTCGAAGCATATCCTGGACAGCTTCCCCGCGTCTCCCGCGCCCCTTAAGGGCATATCGGGCATTATCGACAATATGGATCTCATCAGGCTTCCCTGCGCGACGGCGCGTCCCGCCGTATCGCTTATGGGCCTCGTCACTAAAAGGTATTCGTCTGTGAGCGATATTAAGGACGACATGTTGAGCTTTTGCATTCGCGTCATGTCGCGCCCCGATAGAATCATGAGCTTTTTTGCGCCGTCGCCCAGGCGCGCCGCGTCCGTTTCGTCCAAAAGTCCCTCGCCGCGCGCTTCGGCGGTTTCGACGGCTCCCGTTATTATGAGCGCCTTGACGGGC
>JAUNBY010000023.1 GCA_030526935.1 Clostridia bacterium | reverse complement strand
AACATAGTCGCGATTGCGAGAGCCAGAATTATCATGTATGAGAATTTCTTCATGGCTTATCCTCCCGTTTTGTTATACGACCGGTAAGTTATTTTACCGCTTCGCCCATGTAATACAGGGTTCCGTCCTCGCCGCGCGAGTACTTAGAAAGGAATGAATCGTACTGAATGAACAGGTCGTCGAGAACAACCGTGTGTATGCGCTCCTCGGCGGTGGAATACTGCACCAGAGGCACTCCGGCTTCGTTTGCGAACGTCCAGATGCTGTAGCGGCCAACCTTGTTGAAGCCCGTCAGCGCCGCGTCAAAGTCGTCGCCAAGGCCGTTTGAAACCAGCCAGCCTCCAAAGCGCTCGCGCATGCTTTCGCTTTCATACTCGGTATCGGCCTCGGTAGCGCCGTTTATCAGGAATATCGGCATGAGCGTTCCCTCGGGCAGATGCTCGGGGCCTACGACGCTGCGGGAGGAGTTGTAAAGTCCGCTTACCGGCGCGCCGGCGGCGAATATGTCGCTCATGGCGGCCACGAAAGACTGGGTAGCCATGGAACCGTAGGACAAGCCCATGGCGTATATGCGGCTCTCGTCAACCGGAAGCCTGGAGGCTACGTCCTCGATCGCGGCGCGCACATAGGCGTAGTCGTCGAACTTGTTGTCTTCGGCGTTCAGGTTCCACATGGGATTGGGCATCTGGGTATCGTCGTTATAAAGCGCTCCGGTCATCAGAATCATGATGAAGCCGCGCTCGTTCGCGAGCTTGATGGCGTCGGAATTGGCGAGGAAGGTCTCCGCGCCCTGATTGTTGCCGTGGAACATAACGACCAGCGGAGCCTTGCCGTCCTCAGTCTCGATCAGCTTTTCAGGCACGAACTCTACCCAGTAGCGATTTACTCCGTCTACCTCGAGGGTCTGTTTGGTCGCGCCCCAGTCCTCTACGCTGCGATAGGCGCGAAGCTGGTTGTTGGCATATCCTACGGGGCGGATGACGCTCGACAGGAAAGACCATACCTCGCGGGTGCGCTCGGGGTTATTCCAGCCAGCCGCGTCTTCCGTTACGGTGTAGCGGGTCTGAGCGAGGAAAGCCTGCTCGTTTATAAGGCTGTCTATGGAGTTGGTTCTGGCGCTGTAGATGGCCGTGGCTGTCTCGCTCATAAGAACCTCGTCGCCTACGTCGTTGGCCGCGTTCCAGTGGTTGAGAACCGCCTCGTGCGCGTCGTTCATCCCGGTCACGAAGAACCATACCGGCATTTCGATTTCGCCAACCGTCACGCCCTCAAGACGCGTCGCCTGAGCGGAGGTCTCCTCCACGAAGGAAGCATCGACCTCAAAATCTCCGAAGGTTGCGAACGATACGAGCTTTTGAGGCGATACCGCCTGCATGCCCCACATCTGACCGAGCGTCGCTCCATCGCCGTAGGCCAGCATGTAGCTGTTGTGCTTCTGGCAGTTGTACCAGTAGCGCACGTGGGTCTGAGTCCACAGTCCGTTCATGTACGCGAGATCCTTCGCGGGATCCCAGCCGCCTTCCTCGGGAACGGCTATCATCAGTATCAGCCCCTGCTCGTCGGCTATGTCCTTCCATCCCGACTGCTCGAGGAACGAAACCACGTCGGCGCCCGAATCGGGTATGATGGTCACGTTGGGCTGCATCTGACGGTTCTCCGCGCCGATGTATACATAGCATTCGCGCTCGAGGCCGTCCTGCGTGATGTCCTGGCGGAACAGCCCGCTGATCACCGTCTTATAGGGGTCTGACAGGTCAAGCATTTCATACATGTCCCCGGACGCCGGGAATTCCTGAATCTCCATCTCGGCCGAAGCTCCCATTGCCGAAAAAACCATCAATACAGCAAGTAACGCCATTGCCAGTCGCTTCATGAAAAACACTCCTTCTCTCGTATAAATCTTTCGTTTGTGCCTGTTCCACCCGCCGCGGTCTGTGACGCGCTCATCCCCCCTTTTAAGATACGGCGTAAAGTCAGATGCGGTATACATGGATACTCGTACACTCGTATACCGGTATACGTACTACCTGCATTATACCAACACGGTCAAATGTTGTCAACATATCTCTAAAAAAATATATCATTTATATAATACATTGCATATTTCGTTGACGGTTTTATCGAATATCTACAAATATCGATGCGACTGCCTTTCAAAACTGATTGTCGCGCCCCGCCATGTTCGATCGCCTTTCCGCGGCGTCCTGCATAAACAGCGCAAAGCGTATGCGCACTGTGGTTCCGACGCCCTGCTCGCTTTCCATGTCGAAAGAATAGCCTTCGCCAAATACGCTGTCGAGCTGCGAGACGACGCTGTGCAGGCCGATGCGTTTCTGACTGCCCTGAAAAGGGGCGTGTATCGATTCGAGCAACTCAGATACCCGAACCCGGCTCATGCCCCGCCCGTTGTCGGATACTACAACCTCCACGCTGTCGGACAGCCGCACGGCGGTGACGGACAGCTTTCCGCCGCTCACGCAATCGCGAAGGCCGTGCACGACGGCGTTTTCCGCTATGGGCTGCAAAAACATGGCGGGTACGCGCGCGGATTCGCATTGGGGATCGCATTGCACATTCGTTTGCACGCGCTCGCCAAGGCGCAGGGATTGAATGTAGAGGTACTGCCGCAAAAGCTCTAACTCCCGTCCGAGCGTTATCCGCGCGCCGACGAGGTCTATGGTGCTCCTCAAATAGCGGGCGATCCTTATCGAAATATCCCTCGTCCGGGGCGCGTTTTCCAGCACCGCCATGCCCGAGACGGTGCTGAGGCAGTTAAACAGAAAATGGGGATTTATCATCGACTGCATGAGCTGCATTTCCTTCTCGGCCAGGGATAGCTGTATGTTCATATTTTGAATTTCGAGCGCGTGAAGCCTTTTGCTGAGTTCGATTTTGTCCTGAAGCGCCTGCATCTGCCTTTCTATGGTTTCGGACATGTAGGCTACCGCGTCGTTGAGCAGGGCGATTTCCTCGCTTCCGGCGCGCGCGGGCGCGGTAAAGCGCCGCGAAAAGTCTCCGCCCGCGATGCGCTTCGCGTAGTCCGCCAGGCGCATGACGGGGGATGTGATGCTTCCTATGATCCAGTCGATAAACACGAGCAGCAGGCACAGGCAAATAGCCGCCACCATGAAGGACAGGCGCATCTGCACCCGCCAGAAATCGAGGGAATCATCGGAAGTGCTGGCGATGTTTCCGAGATAAAAGCGCTGCATTTCGCGCAAGTTGGCGTCGATTTGATGAAGCCGCGCGCGGATACCGTCGTACCTGTTCCAGAACTCCGGCTCCGTAAGCGCGGCGCCCTCGTCGAGAAGCGCCCTGGACGACGAGACGTATTCCCCGATGAGCGCTTGATTTTCCGCGATGGATACCTCATCCGGAAATTCCTCCGCCATTTCGCGCGAGGTCCTTTCAAGCGCGTCGAGCAGATCGTAACAGTCTTCGAGGTAGATGCGGCTTAGGCTGTTCGCGTAGAGATTGAAGGTCTGGTCGAATCGCGTAAGGGACGAACTGAAAAGGTAAAACGAGTCGATGCTGTTCAGGCTGCCCGTAAGCGAGACGATGGCCTGATATTCCGAAAAGAGTATCAGCCCGCACAGAAGCGACATTATAAGTATCACGCACAGGCATAGCGCGAAGAGCTTTGCCCTCAGAGAGCCGCCCGCCCGCCTCATCGCCCGTCCTCCTCCCGGTTGAGGTATTGAGTTACGGAAAGTCCGACGTTCTGTCGAAAGGCGTCCAGAAAGTATTTTTTTGACTGATAGCCGCATTGCTTCGCGACGAGCGAAACGGGCAGACCTTCTTTCAACAGTTCACGCGCGCGGCGCAAACGCGTCTTTGTAAGGCGGGCGATAAAGGTTTCCCCCGCCTCCTTCTTGAAAAGCCGGCTGAAATACGCCTGACTCAGCCCGAGCTGGCGGGCGATGTCGGCTTGCGAGAGCGCGTCGTCCATATATCGATTGTCGATTATCTCCAGAGCCTGGCTGATTATAAAGCTCGTGGAGGACGATTCGCGCCCCGCGCCGGATACGGGCGCGTTTTTCTCCATCCACGCCGAAGCGGCGACAGTGGGCGCGCAACCCGACCGGCAGACGGCCTTGTAAGCGTCGAGGACGTCGATTTGGGGATCGAAGATCAAAAGGGCGTTGAAAAGATGGTATAATCCCGCCCATTTGTACACAGCGTCGGAAAACAGCGGCTTGAACGCGGACGCCGCCTTCTCAGGCTCTCCGGCTTTCAGGCGCATAAGGGCCTTTGAACGCCTGATTTCAATTTCCCGAGCGGAGAAGGCGGGGACGTTGAGAAGGGCTTTAAGCGGCAGCGCAAGTTCGCCCTGAAAGCTTTGGGATTCCATGGGAAACAGGGCGAATTCCCCGTAATGGGTATACATGCCGCCCGCGCGGACGCGGCAGCCATGCCCACGGGCGCGTGTAATCTGAAGCGTGCGCCGCGCGCAGCACCACATTAAAAGCTCAACTTGCGCCGAGGGCATGGCCTGCGAAGGCTGTATGGCCATAAGGATGCGCCTTTCCCCCGTGGAGGCGATGAGCGAAAACTGAAAAGCGTACAGATTATACAAATCATAATAGAGGCAATTCTGTTCATCGGGACTTAATTCCGTTTCAAAATCCATCGACAGGGCAAAAGCCTGCAATTGCCCGTCCGGGGGCCAGTTAAACAACGTCCTCAACGAACTTTCGGGCGCCCGGCCTTTCATAAGCGCCTCTAAAACCATGGGTTGCAGGCAGGTCGCGATGTCCAGAACCCGCCGGCGGAGGTCGGACATGTCGCGCCTGTCGCGCCAGGCCGCCTCAAGCCTCGTGAAGACCTTTTTAAGACACCGGTCAAGTTCCGCGTCGTCTACGGGTTTGAGCAGGTAATCCGCGACGTTCGCCCGCAGCGCGGTCTGCGCGTAGTCGAACTGACTGTAGGCGGTGACGATGACCGCTTCCCCGGCGTATCCTTCGCCGCGAAGCGTCGTGAGCGCCTCAAGCCCGGATATTCCCGGTATATTGACGTCCACTATCATTATGTCCGGGGTTTCGGCCCGCGCGAGACGTAACGCCTCATAGCCGTCCTTCGCGAGAAGCACGTCCCCCACCTGCGCTTCATAGCCGCCGACCATCTTGGCGAGCGCCTCAAGTTCTACGGGTTCGTCCTCGACGATCAACACCTTATACATAAATATGCCGGCTCCATATCCGGACGCGGCGGCGTCCCGTTGTGCTATTATGACATTACCACAATCCTTTGTTCGCGTCAATGAGTGTTTGAAGACAAACAGAAGCGGATTTTTTGACATTCTTCCGCGCGTCAGCGTATGCCGCCGCCGCATTCGAGGCTATGCCGGGCGGCGGCGCGATTAACGCGGCCGCCCGGCAGAACATTGCGCGCCGCTTGCGTCGGTATACCGCAATACCGGTAGCCCGATATAGCGGTATACCAAGCGGGCCGAATGTCAAAAATTCGGTTTTTTCGCGGCTTGACTAATGAACAAGGAAACTGTTATATTGAACGCGGATGTTTAAACATATGGTCAAAATCGTCCGGATGACAACAGGCACAATGACTACGAGGAGGAAAACGCATTATGAAAAAGCTGATCTCACTAATGCTGGCGCTGCTGATGACGGTTATGGCGGGCGCGGCTCTCGGCGCAAGCTACGAGGGGTACACTCAGGAGGAATTCGACGCGTTGGACCGCACGACGGTTATCAAATCAGAGGACTCTCCCACGGGATACTACGTAACCTTCCGTTATTCGGCTCCCGACGCCAATCGCGTGCGCATTCGCGGCGAGTGGTCATTCGCCACCGACCGGGGAAGCTTTTATCCCATGAGCGACAATATAATGCCCGAGGATTATCAGGACGGCATGTTCCCGCTTCAGGTCAATCAGAGCGATTGGCCGGCGTTTGACATGGAAAAGAACGAGCAAAGCGGAATCTGGAGCTACACCATAGCCCTGCCCAGCGGCACCTGGAGCTACCGCTTCATAGTGGACGGTTTAGAGGGCGCGGCGCTGACCGATTACACCGACGCCTTTGTCGAGACCGATCCCAACAACCGCCCGATGGAAAAGGATCTTGGCGAGCAGAACAACAGCCAGGTTCGCGTGCCCTTCGACGCGGAAAAGCAGTCGCTTGACCTGTCGGTGCAGCTTCCCCGCGAGGACGGCATGACCGGAAGCGTCGCCTATCACATTTACGAAGCCGTCGGAGTGGAAGCCGAGCTTCGCGACGACCCCGCCATCGCGGTATACACCCCCTACGGCTACGACGCCGGGCGCGAAGAGCCGTATAACGTACTTTACCTCAGCCACGGCGCGGGAGTGGAATCCGAAATGTCCTGGTGGAACAAGGGTTCCGCAGGCAATATCATGGATAACCTCATCGCCGATTACGGCGTGGAGCCGTTTGTGGTAGTGCTTATTAACAACTACGCGGTCAACTTTGATTACGACAACCTCACCGAGAACATCGTCCCCCTGGTCGAGGCCAATTACAACGTAAGCACCGAGCGCACGGGCAAGGCGGTCGCGGGCTTCTCCATGGGCGGCGTATACTCTCAAAACCAGATGCTTCACCATCCCGATCAGTTTGGCTACTACGGACTTTTCAGCGGCGGCTTCTTCAACGACGAGGCGGTCGAGCCGTTTGACGCGGAAGCCCTCGAAGGCGCGAAGATTTACCTCGCGGCCGGTTCCAAGGAATTTGGACTGTTGGCCATACAGCGCACCTCCGCGGCGCTGACCGAAGCGGGCGTAACGGGCTATCACTCGTATGTGCAGACCGGAGGACACGATTGGCCAGCCATCCGCCAGATATACGTGGATTTCGTGCTCAACGAGCTGTTTAAGTAAAAAACTGCTAACATTTGGAGGAAGACAGACAATGAGAAATACCTTGATTTTCGCCTTAATACTGGCGTTGCTGTTCGGTTGCGCGACTGCCGCGGCCGATACCGACGCGCAGTGGAAGGCTCAACAGACCGCGGGACAGGGATATTATGTAGAAGGACTCACCCAGGATGAGATCGACGCGCTTACCCAGACCACCATCATCAAAGATCCCGATTCCATTACGGGCTATACGGTTACATTCCGCCACTATGCTCCGCAGGCTGACCGCGTGCGCATTCGCGGCGAGTGGAGCCTTTATCAGACCGTAAGAAACAGCCTGTTCCTGTCAGGAAGCTATGATCCGCAGCAATGGGAGAATGGAATGTTCCCGTTGCAGGCGAATATGTCGGACTGGCCGGCTTACGACATGGCCAAAAACGAGGAAACCGGAGTATGGTATTATACGATACCGCTTCCCTGCGGAACATGGAGCTACCGCTTCTATGAAGGAGGCGTCGAAGGCGCCGAACTGACGGATTATACCGACGCCGTCGCCACCACCGATATCAACAACCGTCCCTGGGAAAAGGAACTTGGCGAGCAGGGAAACAGTCAGGTCAGAGTGCCCTTTGATTCCGAAAAGCAGACCGTCGATTTCTCCGTTCAGCTTCCCCGCACGGACGGCATGGTCGGAACCACCGAAATTCTCACCTATACCGCCGACGGCGTAGCTGAAAAGAAAGACGACCCCGCCTTGGCGGTATATCTGCCCTACGGCTATGACGCGCAGAGGGAACAACCGTATAAGACCCTCTATATCTCCCACGGCGGCGGACTGGAAAGCGAAACAAGCTGGTATAACAAGGGTTCACTCGCCAATATTACGGATAACCTCATGGCGCAGGGCGTCGTCGAACCCATGGTAGTAGTTATTATAAATAACTACGCGGTGAACTTTGACGTGGACAGCTTTATGGCCGACGTGCTTCCGCTTGTGGAAAACAACTATAACGTGTCTTCGAACGTCGAGGACAGGGCTGTTTGCGGACTGTCGAGGGGCGGCATGTTTACGACCGATATAATGATGACGTATCCGGAAGCCTTTGGCGTCTACGGCGTTTTCAGCGGCGCGGGTTTCACGGATACCCCGCAGGATGAGATAGTTTATCCCGAAGCCGTGGGACAGGCTGCCGTTTATACGGCGGTAGGTTACTTCGATCAGGCTTTTGTGGATGTAAACAAGGTTATGACGGCGCTCGACGCGCAGGGATTCGAATACGATTCCTTCTATACCTACGGCGGACACGATTGGAACACATGGAGACAGATATACGTCGATTTCCTGACCAATTTCCTTTGGAAGTAATGTAAACCGACGCCTAAAAATGAGGAAGCCCGCGAGCGGGCTTCCTCGCGGGAGGTTGATTCTTTGCTGGCAATAAAGCGCGGCTTTATACTGGCGGTTTTATTCGCCGCACTCGCGGCGCCGGGGCAGGCGCGGTATCTGGAACGGATGGCGATTGATTCCCGTGAATTCGCCCTGCTTGAGACGACGACCGTATTTCAATCGGACGAGTCGCCAACCGGGTATTACGCAACCTTCCGCTATAAAGCGCCGGAGGCTAAGCGCGTGCGCATTCGCGGGGAATGGTCGTTCTCGGGCGCGAGGCTGAGCAGCCTCCATACCAGCGAAAACGTCATGCCCGGGGATTACGCGGACGGCATGTTTCCGCTGCAGGTGGATCAAAACGACTGGCCCGCCTTCGACATGGAGCTTTGCGAACAGACGGGAGTCTGGATATACACCATAGCCCTGCCCTGCGGCGTTTGGAGCTATCGCTTCATAGTGGACGGCAAAGAGGGCGCGGAACTGACGGACTACGAGAACGCCTTCGTCACCTCCGATCCCAATAACCCGCCCGTAGAGCGCTCTTTGGGACAGCAGACGAACAGTCAGGTCTTCGTTCCCTTCGACGCCGATAAGCAGACGGCGGATTTTTCCATTCAACTGCCCCGGACGGATGAAAAGACCGGAACGCTCGAAATACTTTACTACGACCCCGAAGGGCTTAACTACGAACTGCTCGACGAACCGTCCGTTGCCGTCTATTTGCCCTGTGGCTACGACCCTTCGCGCGAGGAGGCATATAAGGTGCTTTACGCCTCGCACGGAGGCGGAGTGGAGTCGGAGACGAGCTGGTGGAATAAGGGAGTGATAGGAAATCTCACCGATAATCTGCTCGCGGATTACGGGGTGGAGCCGTTTGTCATAGTCCTTCTCAACAACTACGCCGATTCCTTCGACCACGCGAATATGCTCAAAAACGTCATCCCCCTGATAGAAGGCAGGTATAACGTGCGCTCCGACGCGGAAGGAAAGGCGCTTTGCGGCATTTCCAAGGGGGCGATTCTGGCCAAAAACGTGCTCATAGACTCGCCCGACAGCTTTCGCTACTACGGACTTTTCAGCGGCGCATATTTCTCCGAAAGCGAGGAGCGCTTCGAAACGGGTTCGCTGGATAATTGCGAAATCTATCTGGCGGCGGGGGAGAGGGAAACGGGTCTCACCGCCATGTACCGCACAGCCGAAAAACTCGCCAATGCCGGAAAGACTGACTTTCGCGTGTTTACCGTGATGGGCGGCCATAACTGGTATACCTGGCGGCAGGTCTACGTCGATTTCGTCCTGACGGAATTGTGGAAGTAAAGGCGGACGCCTGAAACGCGGCTTTTCGGTTTGAGGGCGAATCAAACGCCTGCATAAAATGCACAAAATACGCCGCTATATAAGAAGCAAAGTGACAAAATTTCAATTCCGGCCATATTTCCTGTTGACAATCGAGAGAATTAGATATAAAATTAAAATATCGGCACACCGGGATACCGGATGCCTGACGGAGCCAAAAGGCGATTCAAAGGCATATGCCTGAATAAAAAGGAGGAACCAACCAATGAAGAAACTCTTTGCCCTGATGCTCGCCCTGACGATGGTACTCAGCTGCGCCGCGGCGTCCGCCGCGATCTGGCCCAACGGAACCCCCACCGTCTACATCGGCTACGGCGCCGGCGGCGGAACCGACACCGCGGTTCGCCCGGTAGTGGCGGCCATGTCCGAATACCTCGGCGAAACCATCAACTGCGTCAACATGGAAGGCGCGAACTCCGCCGTGGCCTGCGACTACGTGCTCAGCCAGCCCCACGATGGATACACCTTCTTCGCGACCGGAACGGGCGGATTCTCGTCCTACCCGATCTACAACTATTCCACCTCCGGCTGGGGCGACTGGATCTCCTTCCATCCCTATTCCGGACCCGCGGTAGTCTTCTCCAATCCTTCCTCCGGAATAACCACCGTCGAAGAGCTGTACGCCTACCTCGCGCAGGGCAACAACTTCGGCATCGGCGCTTACGGCAACGGCCCGCACACCCAGTTTGAGGCCATCACCGCCGCCGCTGGCCAGCCCGCCCCGCAGTACGCGCTGTTCGGCTCCTGCAACGACGCCGGCGTCGCCACCATCGCGGGCGATGTACAGGTTGGCGCGGCCTCCCTGTCCGCCGTCATCGACTACATCAATTCCGGACTTCTCACCCCCATATTCGTGACCTGCGCGGACGCCTTTGAGTTCACCGGCGGCACGACCCCGTCCGTCACCACTCTGATTGAAGGCACCGAGGGCATACCGAACCTGAACGAAACCTGGCCCATCATGATCCCCCGCGACACCCCCGAAGAGATAGTCGCCGCTCTGACCGAGGCTTTCAACGCCGCGATCGAGACCGAAGCCGTCAAGGAATTCGCCGCCTCCAAGGGCTATACCATCATAGGCCTTACCGGTGAGGAAGCCGACCAGTTCATGTCCTACTCCATCTCCGGCTACTCCTGGACGCTTTACAACGCCGGCCTGGGCGAGGGCAATCCCGCCGATTACGGCATCCCGACGCTCGAAGAGTACGACTGGGATACCCTCAAGCTGACCGTGGCCGACTATCAATAACGCAAGTTGACCGAAGATAATCGCTTTTACGACGTATGCTGATTTAACTAGAGGCGTCGCAGGCACATACTGCGCCTGCGGCGCCCGTTTTTACAAGGAGTGACGCAAATGGAGGAAAAGAAAAGAAACTCCGCGAAGGATTTTGTCGTAGGTATTTTCCTTGTGGCGTTGGGCGTCTATATAATCGTCGATTCGCTGTCGATGAGGATATACAACACTTTCATCGACGCGCCCGGCTTCTTCCCGCTGATTATAGGCGTGGTCATAACCGCGCTGGGTGGGATACTTTCGATCATCGGAATAAGGTCGGGTGGAATCGGGGAACTGAAGGAAGTGCTGAACGGCGCGTACCTCAAAAGCTTTATAAAGGACGATCGCACCATTCGCGTTTTGATATTGCTGGGCATGATGGCGATATACATATACGTGCTTCTCGGACGGATACATTTCATCGCCGCGACCAGCATTTACTTAGCCGCGAATTTCTTTTACCTGCGCGCCTGCAAGCATTGGTACAGCGCGATAATCATCGCGGTCGTCGCGTCTGTCGCGGTTTATTACGCATTCCGCTATGGATTCAGCATAACGCTGCCGTAGCAGTGAGGAGGACGGAATATGGATGATATACTCAGGCAATTAGGCTATTTCGCGCAAGCGGCGGGCGGCGTATTTCAGGGATGGAATCTGCTGATAATCGGCGGAGCCGTGTTGCTGGGACTGGTCGTCGGCGCCATACCCGGACTGACCGGAACGATGGCCCTGGCGCTCTTGATAAACATAACCTACACCATGCCCACCTCGAGCGCCGTGGCGTTTATGCTGGGCGTATACGTGGGCGCGGTTTCAGGCGGGCTTTTCTCCGCCATTATGCTAAACATCCCCGGAACCCCCAACGCGGCGGCTACGGCGCTGGACGGCTTCCCGCTCGCCAAACAGGGCAAGGGCGGAAAAGCGCTGTTCGGCGGCGTGTTCGCAAGCTTCTGGGGAACGCTCATCTCCTGTATACTAATGATGCTCGCCACCCCCGTGCTTTACAACATAGCCCTGAAGTTCGGCAAGTGGGAAACCTTCCTCCTGTCGCTTTTCGGCATCACCATCTGCGGAAACCTGTCGGTGGACTCCACGCCCCTCAAGGGCTGGATAGGCGGCTTCCTCGGATTCTTCTTCGCGATGATAGGCGTGGACGCCATATACAACAGCCCGCGCTTTATAATAACGCAGCAGTTGACCGCCGGCGTCACGCTCATCCCCGCGCTCATAGGCATGTTCGGCGTCGCGGAGGTTCTGTGCGTATTGCAGGATAAAACCCCCTACAAGGTCAACTCGGAAATGGGTTCCATACTCCCGGACAAGTCGGAACTTAAATCGCTCATGAAGCCGGTTCTGCGCTCGAGCCTCATAGGTTGCGGCATAGGCGCGATACCGGGAGCCGGCGAAGACATAGCCGCGTGGATGTCCTATTCCATAGGAAAGTCCCGCAGCAAGATGCGCCAGCTTTTCGGCAAGGGAAGCTTCGAGGGACTGTCCTGCTCCGAGACGGCTAACAACGCCTGCATCCCCGGAGCCATGATACCCATGCTGACCCTCGCCATACCCGGAAGCACCCAGGCCGCGATGTTCCTGGCCGCGCTCAACCTGCACGGCGTACAGCCCGGCCCCATGCTGACGATAAAAACCCCCGATTTCATGTATACCGTAGGAATCACGCTGGCCGTGAGCGCCTTTGTCATGATAATACTGGCGCTCGTTCTTACGAAGCCCATGGTATCCGTTCTTAAAATCAACCGCAAGATACTTATGCCCATAATCGTCGCCATGACGGTCGTAGGCGCTTACGCCTCGCGCTCGAGCCTTTTCGACATAAAGCTCATGCTCGTCTTTGGCGTCATAGGCTTTGTGCTCAGGAAGGTCGGCATACCGCTTGCGCCCGTGACTTTGGGTCTCATACTCGGCGGCACCGCCGACACCAGCTTCCGCCAGGCGCTGACGCTGGGACAAGGCTCCATAATCCCGCTCCTTTCGCGCGCACTGGGCGACGTTTTGATAGTGGTAGTGCTCTACTCGTTTATCTCCGGCGCCATTAAAACCGTCAAGAGCATCCGCGCGGAGGACGCGAAGCGGCACGGGACGCCGCCGGCCGAAGCTGAAGACGGTTCGGCGCAATAAGAAAGAAGGTCTCAACTAAATGAACGTCAAGGGAAAGGTCATAATGATAACCGGCGCCGCCGGCGGCCTCGGAAGCGCCATGGCCGAAAAGCTGGGCGAAAACGGGGCGACGGTATATATACTCGACTTGAATGAACAGGCAGGCGTTCAGGTCGTCGAAGCGCTCGCTCAAAAGGGCATAGAGGCGTACTTCTATAAGGTTGACGTCACAAGCGAGGACGACTGGCAGCGCGCGGTTTCGGGCGCGGTTGAAAAAAGCGGCAGGCTCGACGTGCTGGTCAACAACGCGGGCATAAACATCAGAAAGCCCGTGGAGGAGATGACCATAGACGAGTGGTGCACCATGATGAAGGTCAACACGGGTTCCGCCTTCCTGGGCTGCAAATACGCCATACCCGTGATGCGCAGACAGGGCGGGGGCGCCATAATAAACACCTCGTCCGTTTGCGGGCTTATAGGCCATAAATACACGCCCGAGGCCTATACCGCCTCAAAGGGCGCGGTGACTATGCTCACAAAGGCCATTGCCTCGCGCTACGCGAAGGACGGCATACGCTGCAACTCGATTCATCCGAGCACCGTCGATACGCCCCTCGTGCAGACTCTTTTCAAGGATCCCCAGCGCAAGGCGGAGCGCCTTGGCGAGGTTCCGCTTGGACGCCTCGCGACGTCCGACGACGTGGCGAACGCGGTATTGTACCTGGCCAGCGACGAAGCCGGCTTTATAAACGGCGTGGCGCTGCCCGTTGACGGCGGCGTGACCTGTTATTGACGGAGGGAAAATATATGAACTATTCCGAAGGTGAAATACGGGATCTGAAAAGGCGCGCGGTTCAGATACGCGCGGACATACTCGAAATGATCCCCCCGGGAAAAGCCGGGCATCTGGGCGGCAGCTCGTCCATCGCCGACGTGACGGCGGCGCTTTACTTCAAACACATGCGCGTGTTCGACGACCCCAAAGACCCGCGCCGCGACAGGCTGATATTCTCAAAGGGACACGCGGTTCTGGCGCAGTACGCGTGCCTTGCGCAACTGGGCTACTTCGACAGGAAGGAACTGGGCCTCGTAAAGACCCTTCATGGCACGCTTCAGGGACACCCGGACATGGATAAAACGCCTGGCATAGAGGCCGTCACAGGCTCTCTTGGACAGGGGCTGTCCGTATCGCTTGGCATGGCGCTGGGTCTCAGGCTCGACGGCAGCGAATCGCGCGTTTACTGCGTGGTCGGCGACGGAGAATTGGACGAGGGGCAGATTTGGGAAGCGGCTATGGCGGCGGCGGCGTTCAAGGTCGATAACCTCTTAGCCATTTTGGACCGCAACAACGTTCAGGCGACCGACGCGATTGATAAGGTTCTTCCAAACGGCAACCTCGCCGAAAAATGGGCGGCGTTCGGCTGGCACGTAATCGAGATAGACGGTCACGACTTCGCGCAGATATTGGCGGCGCTCGACGAGGCTAAGACCGTAAAAGGACAGCCGACCATGATAATCGCCAATACCATAAAGGGCAAGGGCTTCGCGTTCGCCGAGGGCAAGGCGCAGTTCCATAACGCCGCGATGAACGAGGAACAGTACGCGCAGGCTTTGCAAATGGTCGAAAACATGCGCAGGGAGGCGGAAAAATGAATATGATGAACATGCGCAAGGCATACGGACAGGCGCTTCTCGACGCGGGAAGGGAAAACGGCCGCATAGTCGCGCTCGAAGCCGATCTGGGCAAGTCCACGATGTCGAATATGTTCGGCGACGCGTTCCCCGAGCGCTATTTCCAGATGGGAATCGCGGAAGCTAATATGGCCTCGACCGCGGCGGGACTGGCTCTCACGGGCCATATAGCCTTTATGAGCACCTTCGCGGTGTTCGCGTCGGGCAGAGCCTACGACCAGATACGCTCGTCCGTCTGCATACCGAATTTGAACGTCAAGGTCTGCGGCTCCTCCGCGGGGCTTTCCGATTACGGCGACGGCAAGACGCATCAGTCGGTCGACGATATAGCCATAATGAGGGCGCTTCCCAATATGAAGGTGCTCTCCCCCGCCGACGCCGTAGAGACCGCGAAGATGGTCAGGGCTATGGTCGATATCCCCGGCCCCTGCTACATCCGCGTCAACCGCAACGACGTGCCGGTCGTGACCGACGTCGACGCGCCTTTTGAATTTGGCAAGGTGAGGCTCATGCGCGAGGGCGACGACGCCGTCATATACGCGACGGGCTATATGGTCTACCGCGCTATGGAGGCCGCGAAGCTCCTCGAGGGCGAGGGAATATCTGTCAGGGTCATAAACGTCAATACCATAAAGCCCCTCGACGTCGAAGGCGTGAGAAAATACGCGCAGGGCGTAAAGGCCGCCGTCACGCTCGAGGAAGCGAATATTTACGGGGGCTTAGGCTCCGCCGTTTGCGAGACGCTGGCCTGCGCTCCCGCGATAAGCCGCGTTCCGGTGTGCGTCATGGGCATAAAGGATACCTACGGCACGTCGTCCAACGACTACGAGCAGCTTCTCGAAGCATACGGATTCGCGATAAGCGACATCGCGGATAAAGTGAAGGACGCCTTAAAGCTGGCATAGGAGGAAATCATGAAAATAGGATTTGTGGGACTTGGAATAATGGGAAAGCCCATGGCCAAGAATCTTCTCAAGGCCGGATACGACCTTACGGTGTACGACCTCAATTCCGACGCCGTGGCCGAAGTCGTCGCCTGCGGAGCCGCGGCGGGAAAGAGCATCAAAGACGTCGCCGCCATAGCGGATCTTCTTATAACGATGGTGCCCAATTCTCCCCAGGTCAAACAGGTGCTTCTTGAGGAAGGCGGGGCCATAGAGACGCTTCGCGAGGGCGCGGTCGTCATAGATTGCTCGTCTATAAACCCCATAGCTTCCCGCGAGGTTGCGGCGGAGCTTGCTAAGAAGAATATCGAAATGCTCGACGCTCCCGTATCCGGAGGCGAACCCAAGGCCATCGACGGAACCCTGGCCTTCATGGTCGGCGGCAAGCAGGAGGTATTCGACAGGTTCAAGCCCGTACTCGAGAAGATGGGTTCGTCCGTCGTGCTCTGCGGCGATATAGGCGCGGGCAACGTGACGAAGCTTTGCAATCAGATAGTCGTCGCGGTAAACATCGCGGGACTGGCCGAAGCGCTCACGCTCGGCCAGCAGGCAGGAGTCGCGCCGGAGAAGATATTCGAAGCCATTAAGGGCGGACTCGCAGGTTCCACCGTCATGAACGCCAAGGCTCCGATGATGATGGATCAGAATTTCAAGCCGGGATTCCGCATCAACCTGCACATAAAGGATCTGAACAACGTCGTCGACGCCGCGGGTACCGTCAATTCCCCCATACCGCTCACCCAGTCGGTACTGGAGATGATGAAGATACTGCGCCGCGACGGAAACGCGACCTGCGACCACAGCGCGCTGCTCAAATACTACGAGAAGCTGACCGGAGAGACGCTTCACAGGTAAACCGTCAATATAATCGGAGCCGGTATCTTTCGGTACCGGCTCCGTAAAACTAATAATCCCTCTGAGAGGTGATCGAACTGGATTATAAGATGCTGCAAAGCTCGGTTTACGAGCATTTGAAAAACGCGATTCTCGCGGGGGAGCTGGATTTCGACACCATTTACAGCGAAACGAAGGTCGCCTCTTCGCTGTCGGTTTCAAGAACGCCGGTAAGGGACGCGGTGATGAGGCTTCATCAGGAGCGGTATGTGGATATTCTGCCCAGTCGGGGCTTCATGCTTCATAAGCCGACGATGGAGGATTTGCGCCTGGCTCATCAGATACGTTCCGCCGTCGAAACCTATTGCGCGCTCGCGCTTTACGCCGAGCGGGAAAGCCCGGCGGCCAGGCGCTGCATAGCGTCCATGCGCGATTATTGCCTCAGTCAGGCGAGGCTCGCCGACGATGAAGTCGGCAGGTTCTGGCAATTGGACATAGCTTTTCACCGCCAGATAGTGGGCTATGTAAAAAACGAAACCTTCGATACGCTTATAAACAACTACATGCACTTCTTTACCGCGATGCCCGTCTCATCCTTCATAACAGACCGGCGAAAGGATTCGACAATCAGGGAACACATGGCGATGCTCGAAGCCATTGAAAGCGGCACGCAGGACGAGGTGCGCGAAGCCGTACAGCGCCACACCGACGAATCGCTGGCCACTATATTGCACATGCAGAGGGAATCGAGCCAAAAGGCGCGCGAAGCTTAGCGCAATTAACGGGCGGATATCTTTATGGATATTTTCCGCCCTCGCCCCAAAGG
>JAUNBY010000391.1 GCA_030526935.1 Clostridia bacterium | reverse complement strand
AGATGACGGAAACGGCATCGACGCGAAAAAGCTCGAACAGTTGCTTCCCACAGGAAATGACGCAAGCGAGGAGATTAAAAAGGGCAAGAGTATAGGGCTGAAAAACATAGACCAACGCCTACGCCTGAGCTACGGCGCGGCCTACGCGCTGCGCGTGGAGAGCGAAGTAAATCGCTTTACGCGCATAACGCTTCGCTTACCGGCAGACAGGAGCAAACGGGGGGGATGATGATGTATAACGTACTTGTCGTTGACGACGACGCGCTGTTCGCCACTGCCTTTATCAACAATTATCCATGGGAAGAGCAGGGCTTTCGCTTTCTTGGACATGCCAAAAGCGGCGCGGCGGCGCTGTGGATATTGCATCACAATCCGGTAGACATTGCATTTGTGGACATGTGTATGCCCGAAATGAACGGGCCGGAGGTCATATCATGGATTAAGAAAAACTACCCCGCTACGGTATGCGTGGCGCTTAGTAATTACGACGACTTCGATTTTGTCAAGGAGAGCTTTCGCGCCGGGGCGATGGACTATGTTCTCAAGCACTGCCTCAACCGCAACGAGGTCAAGCGCATATTAGACGCGTTTTTTCAGCAAGTTAAGCCTGCTCAATCGCCGTCCGCTACCGGCGCGAGCGAGGCGGATCCCATGTCGGTATCTGTTTACATGACCGCGCTTCTCGAAGGGCGGATCGTGCAGGATGGCGATGACTACACATTGCCGGATTCGCTGCGAATTGCGCGTCTAAGCGACAATCTGCTCGTCATCAGAACGCAGATCACCAATTTCAAGGCGTTCCAGAAAAAATACTTCGAGGCCAGCAGGCTAAAGTATATATTGCGAACCATCTGTTCGATACTTTTAAACGTATTGGAGCACCATACCAAAGGCGTTGTGTTTTACAGCGACGGCGACGAATGCTTTTACTCGATACTCACCGACGAGCGATTCAGCGACCTGCATTTCCTGAACTATACGCAGGAGTTGTACATCCGGCAGGTTTCGGCCACGCTCAAAATGTACCTCAACGCGGACTGTTCGAGCATGGCCGCGCCGCTTGTAGCAAAGGTTTGCGATTTGCGGCGGGCGTATCTGCATCTGTGCGCCGCATTTGACCGCGCCTCGCGCCCGGTCGAGCAAATGCGCGGCATCGATTCTGGGATGATATACGCGCACGCGCTCAAGACGCTCGAGCGCTGCATGAACTCACCCAACTTTGACGACACACGCCGCTATATTGCCAACCAGTATGAAAACGCCCGAAGGCTGCAATATCATACGAGCCAGTTTGGCCAGTTGAGCGTCGTGCTATACCGCGTGTACCTGGCCGTCAAGGACGACTCGGAGCCGTCCGAGGCGGCTGTGAAGGAGTACTTGACGCTCTTTGAGAGCAAAAACATCCGCGAGATGGAGGAGTTTATAATCGGACTGTTTTCCCGGCTCTACGGCAGCCGCAAGGCCGACTGTCAATCCGAGTGCTCGCGCTACGTACAGGAGGCAGTAAAGATCATCCAGCGCCGGTACGACACCCCGTCTTTGTCCTTAAGCACCATAGCCCCCATGGTAAATGTGAGCGATTCGTATTTGAGCCGCAGTTTCAAATCGGAAATGGGAATGGGGATTTCGGAATATATAAATCGCTACCGCGTGGAACGCGCACAGTCTATGCTGATCATCGACCGAATGAGCGTCAAGGATGCCTCCACGCGCTGCGGCTTTGACAATTACACCTATTTCTTTCGTATATTCAAAAAGATCACGGGTCTTACGCCTAAGGAATTTCGCGAGAAATACGACTTGTCCGTCAATAAAGACGGGACGGGGGAGAATTGATTGATGGGCGCAACTACGATAAATAAGCTCTACATCGAGCCTTCGTCGCTTTGCAATCTCCAATGCAATATATGCTTTCGCAACAACTGGATTGGGGAAAAGCAGGGGCTGATGGACGAAGCGTGCTTTGAGAACCTCTATAAAGCGTTGGCCGTCAGCGCCCCGGCAAATGTGGTATTGGGGGGAATGGGCGAGCCGCTCACGCACCCGCGAATCGCACAGTGGACGCGTAAGCTTAAAAGTCTGGGCTGTCGCGTAGAGGTCATCACCAACGCGGTATTGCTAACAGAGGCGATGAGCCGCGAGCTGATTGACGCCGGGATAGACGAAGTGTGGATTTCGATGGAGGGCTTTTCACGCGAAGCATACGAAAAAGAGCGGCGCGGGGCGGCGTATGACGATCTCATCCGCAATATCGAAGCTTTCAATCGCGCTCGTGGCGCAGCGACAGACGTCATGCTGGGCGTCACATTCGTCATGATAGCGGAAAACACACGTGAATTGACGCGAATAAACCGCTTTGCGCAAGTATACAAAGTGGACGAGATAAACCTTAGCTTCGCCATACCATCCTCGCCGGTCGAGCGCGAGAACACGATATACCGCGACGGCTACCCTGTTGGTCGTATGCGCGAATGGGCGCCCAACTTCACGCCTGTAAGGGACACTTACTGCCGGTTTGTGGCCGAGGATAACGCCTTTGTACGCTGGGATGGCGCCGTGGCGCCGTGTATGCAGCTTTTACACGAGTGCCACACATACCTCTACACAGAAAAGCGCCGCATACGCCGGATTTCATTTGGCAATGTCAACAATAGCGACATTCACGAAATCTGGCAAAGCGACGCCTATACGGCGTTTCGCAAGCGCATATGCGAGTTTGATTTTCCCTGCTGCACATCTTGCGACGGCTGCGATGATAGACTGTGCAACGAAAAGGATTGCTGCTACAACGATTTCCCTACGTGCGGCGCGTGCTTGTGGGGGAGAGGTTTGGTGTATTGCCCCTGATAAGACAAACCTCCGATCATGGCTGTGCCGCCCGGCTGGCCGTCGAAGGCGG
>JAUNBY010000390.1 GCA_030526935.1 Clostridia bacterium | reverse complement strand
ATGCGGGTTGAAATAATTCATAATATATAGTATAATGAATTATCAAATGCGCGAAGCGCGCGTTTGGAACGGCGGGGATCCGCCGTCAGCGGACGAAATTGCGATGGAAGGCGACGGGTTCTTTGTTGCCTGTGAAAGGTTGTAATGGAGCATGGGTTTTAATCTGTTTCAGCGCGGCGCCGGTGAGGGCGTCAAAGGGGATGGCGAAGAAAAGGCCCGCCTTGAATCGTATTTTCGCACGCTGGTTGAAAATCTTCCCGGCGGCGTGGCGGTAGTAAGCTGCGGAAAAGACGGCGCGTTAAAGCCCGAATTTATCACCGGCGGCTTCGCCGCAATGTCGGCGATGACGATGGAGCAGGCGTGGGAGCTATACGAACGCGACGCGCTGGCGGGGGTGCATCCCGATGATCGGGAGAGGGTCAGTCGAGAACTGAGCGACTACCTCGATGAAGGGCGGGAGCGCTTTGAATTCACCTTCCGCATTGTGAAAGGAAACGGAGAGTATTTCTGGGTAAGGCCCACCATGTCTCTTATCAGATACGATGAGGATTCGTTCTATCTTTATGCCGTTTACCATGATATTACCGAGGAAAGGCAAAAACAGGAGGAACTGCGCGAGAAGTTCTACGCGCTTATCCGCCAGCATTATCAGACGCCTACCGAAAACACGCTTGTTTTGGGGCATTGCAATATCTCAAAGAGAACCATACTTAAAATTGTAGATTATACCGGAATGGAACTGTCCCAAACCTACGGCAATCAGAGGGATGAATTCTTTTTCGGGCTGTCCGAGGTGATTGTTGACGACGACGAGCGCCGGGAATTCCGGGACATCTATCTGAGCGTCGCCGCGGAGGAGGCGTTTGAGCGCGGGGTAAGGCAAATCACCCGGGAATACTTTATCATGATACCGGGGGAGAAGAAGGGGCGTTACGCACGCTTTGACATGAATATGGTGGAAACCCCGGACAGCGGCGACGTCACGGGAATTATGACGGTGACCGACGTCACCGATAAAATCATCGAAGACAGGATACTGCACAGCGCGTCCGTTTTGAACGGAGATTTTGTCCTGAATCTGGATGTCATAGAGGACAGGTATACGGTGCTTTCAAAGCGGGAAGGCGTGTACTGCGCGCCGCCGGATTGCGGATGCCATACGCGGTGGATGGACTATATGGCGCGCAATAACGTGATTCCCGAGGACAGGGAGATGTATCTGCGGGAACTGGAGCCGGGGCGGATTGCGCAGCGCCTTAAAAACGAGGGGAGCTACAACATCGTATTTTCCATCTTCGACGGCAATGGCGGAACCCTTGCCAAGAGCCTCGCCATTTCGCCGGTCGATTTAAGAGTCGGCAGGGTTTGCCTGTTGCGCACGGATATTACCGGGCTTTTGGCGGCGGAGCGCAAAAGCAAGAACGCGCTGGAGCGGGCGCTTAAAGAGGCGAAAGAGGCGAATCGCGCGAAGTCGGATTTCCTTTCCCGTATGAGCCACGACATCAGAACGCCGCTAAACGGCGTTATAGGCATGACCGAAATACTGCTCAAAGAGAATAAGGACCCTGATTTGCAGGCGGATTTGGAAACGGTCGCGTCTTGCGGAAAATTTCTGATGTCCCTCATCAATGACATTCTGGATATTTCCCGAATTGAAAGCGGCAAAATGGAGCTTCATCCCGCGCCGTATACGCTTGGCGCGTTTATCAATATGATCGACGCGATCATCTGTCCGTTGATGCGGGAAAAGAACATCACCTTTGATTGCGAGATGAAATGCGGGCTGCAGTGCGCCATGCTCGACGAGGTGCGGTTTAATCAGATTTTCTATAATCTCTTGTCCAATGCCGCGAAGTTTACTCCCGAGAACGGGCATATAGTCTTTTCAGCCGTGCGCCTGTCTTCCGACGATAAAGTCGAGATGGTCCGTTTTTCGGTAAAGGACAATGGCGCAGGCATGGAGCGCGACTTTATAGATAAGGCCTTCGAGCCGTTCGAACAGATGCGCGGACACGGCTATGGCGCCGAAAACCGCCAGGGCGTAGGGCTGGGTCTGACCATCGTGAGGGAACTGGTAGCCCTGATGGGAGGAAAGATAACCGTATACAGCAAGCCGGGCGAGGGCAGCGAATTTATCGTCGATCTGCCGATTGAAAAATGTCCCTTTCCCGAAAAGGCGGCGACCGGTCGCGAAAATCCGTCCGACGGCATACTCGAGGGCAAGAGCGTACTTCTCGTGGAGGACAACAATATCAATCGCCTCGTCGCCGAGCGCATTTTGAAGGCCGGGCGTATGAGAGTGATATGCGCTCCCAATGGCAAAATCGCTCTGGAGACGTTTGAAAATTCACCCCCCGGAACCTTTGACGTCATACTTATGGATGTGCGCATGCCCGTGATGGACGGGCTGGAAGCGACCAGGAGAATTCGCGCCCTGAAGCGGCCTGACGCGAAGACAATTCCCGTTTTGGCCATGAGCGCCAACGCTTACTCGGAGGACAGGCGGATGTCGCTTGAGGCGGGTATGAACGAGCATTTGTCGAAACCCGTCGAGACGGAGAAATTATACGGCGCCATCCGCAAATACGTGTAATAGTGGTCAGCGGTTAGTGGTTGGTGGTCAGTGAGGTTCGTTGTCGCGTTACCCGCGAATATGTCCAACCCGCGCGACACAAGCACGGCTGGCGTAGGGGCGTCGCAATGCGCGCCCGCCCGTATGCCATTAACACGGATTGCGGCCGACAGCGGGCGACGCATGGGGAACGGCCAAACCGACGCTCGGCCGCAAACCCGCAAATTACAGGCCGGCGGGCGCGCATTGCGCGCCCGCCGGGTTCGTTGTCGTGTGACCCGCGAATACGCGCAACCCGCGCAACACAAGCAAAGTTTGCGTAGGGGCG